>JAITEH010000114.1 GCA_031282125.1 Campylobacteraceae bacterium | reverse complement strand
TAAAGCGGGATATTAAGGCTCTTTGCCGCCGCGCGCGCTATCGCCATAGATACGCCCAAAGCCGCATTGGCTCCAAGATTTGAGTAGTTATTCGTACCGTCAATCTCTTGTATAAATTTATCAATCTGCGCTTGATTGAAAGGCTCCAATCCGATTAATTCGTCGCCGATTTTACCGACATTTTCACACGCTTTCAAAACGCCTTTGCCTTTAAAGCGTTTGGCGTCTTTGTCTCTTAACTCTATCGCTTCTTTGCTTCCCGTGCTTGCGCCGCTTGGAACTATAGCGCTTGCTTTTGTGCCGTCGCTTAAAGCGACCGTCGCTTTTACTGTGGGATTGCCGCGGCTGTCCAAAACCTCGATACCATATACATCGTCAATATATATCATTACTCGTCTCCATCTGTTTCATTATCGCTCATTGTTATCAAAGAGGAGTTTATGCCAATACTCTGTTTTATCGCATCTTCGATTTGCTGTGCAATTTCGGGGTTTTCTTTCAAAAATGCTTTTGTATTTTCTCTGCCTTGTCCAAGCTTAGACTCTTTGTAGCTGAACCACGCGCCTGATTTATCTATAATGTCAAGTTTGACGCCGTAATCTACCAATTCGCCCTCTTTGCTGATGCCCTCTCCAAACATGATATCAAATTCGGCCTGTCTGAACGGCGGAGCTACTTTATTTTTTACGACTTTGGCTTTTACGCGGTTGCCTATCTGCTCTTCGGCTTGTTTTAACGTAGCGATTTTTCTCACGTCGATTCTAACGGAAGCGTAAAATTTTAACGCATTGCCGCCCGTTGTAGTCTCGGGACTGCCGTAACCTATGACGCCGATTTTCATACGAATTTGGTTTATAAAGATAACTGTTGTCTGCATTTTGTGCAAAACGCCCGTTAGTTTTCTAAGAGCTTGACTCATGAGCCTTGCTTGAAGTCCCATGTGCTGGTCGCCCATGTCGCCCTCAATCTCGCTTTTTGGCGTAAGAGCAGCAACGGAGTCTATGACGATAACATCGACCGCGCCGCTTCTGGCGATAGTCTCTACTATATCAAGCGCTTGTTCGCCAAAGTCAGGCTGTGAGACAAGCAGATTGTCCACATCAACGCCAAGATTTTTGGCATATTTGACGTCTAAAGCGTGTTCGGCGTCTATAAAAGCGCAGATACCGCCCGCTTTTTGAGCCTGCGCAGTGATTTGCAAAGCAAGAGTGGTTTTGCCCGAACTCTCAGGTCCGTAAATCTCTACAACTCTTCCTTTGGGCACGCCGCCGATACCAAGAGCTATATCAAGACCAAGCGAACCCGTACTGATAGCATCGATAGGCTCAAACTCTTTATCTCCAAGACGCACTATCGCGCCTTTGCCAAAAGCTTTATCTATCTGTTTTAAAGTTAACTCTAAAGCTTTTTTCTTGTTTTCATCAATCGCTGCCATCTAAAAATCCTTAAAAATAAAGTGGCGATATTTTAACATTTTGCTTTTAAAAAAGACCTTGAACCGCCTTGTCAATTTGTTTATCTTTTGTCAGAAGCCTGCTTACTGTTTTGTACGCCAAAAGGCTTAAATATCAAAAGCATTTTTGGAAATATTATTATCGCGCCGAAAAAGACCATTATCATGACCGCAACCGTGAGCATTCCAAAATAGATTGTCGGCATGAAGTTTGAAAATACCAATACGCCAAAACCAAGCGCGGTAGCTATAGTCGTATAATACATCGCGTAGCCTATACTGTTGTGAGATCTGTACATGGCCTTTGTATAATCTCCGCCGCTTTGGCGCAATTCTTCTTTGAAACGGTGCACGTAGTGTATGACGTCGTCCACGCCCATACCGATACTAATCGCCGCTATCGTGATTGTCATCATGTCAAGAGGAATACCCATGAAGCCCATAAAGCCAAATACCACTCCCATAGGTATGAGATTGGACAATATCGCCAGCACAGACGCCTTAAATGAGCCAAAAAGCGGGATAAATATAATCAAAAATACCAAAGCGACTACGCCAAGCGTCAAAATCTGCGATTTGAAAAGCGATTGGAGCATGTTGTTGTACAAAACCATAGCGCCCGAGAGCCTGTATGTGCCGATATCGGGCGTAACTATCTGCCGAAGCTCTTCATCGGCTTTTTGTATTAACTCTTTGCGTTTTAGATTTGGGTCGGAGTCTATAAGGCGCATCGTAAAGCGAAGTTCGTTGTGTTCGATATTCACATAAGGCGAGAGAATCATATCTTTGTAAGTTTCGGGCAGTTTTGTGTATATCAAAGCCAGTTCGAAACTGTCAAGTTGTCTGCCGTTGTTAAGCCTCTCGCCGACTTTGAGCAGAGTCCCCAAAGACTGCACTTTGCCGATAAATTCGGCGTTGTTAAAATAATCATGCACTCTCATGGCAGTATCTGTAACTTTTGGCGTAAACCAGTATTTGGGGTCGCTTTTGTCTTCTGCAAATTCTGCTTCGAAATCATCGTCTTCCGCTTGAGCGTTTTTGTCTTCGTTAAAATGCACTATCACGTCCATGGGCGTTGTGCCGCCGAGATTTTGGTCTATATTTTTCATTCCCTGATATATTTGCGTGGTAGATTTGAAGTAGTTGATGAAGCTATTTTCAACATTTATTTTTTGTATGCCAACAAGAGCAAACACGACCATGCACGCTGCCGTCGCCATAACAAGAAGTCCGTGTTTATCTACTATTTTGGCGCAAAAAGATGAAAACGCAAACTCTTTTTCAAATTTCAAATAAAGCTTTCTTTTTGGCAGCAGAACAAGAATCGCGGGAAATACCGTAAAAGATATAACCAAAGACATGGTGATACCACTCGCCATCATCCATCCGAGATTTATAACGGGTTTGATGTTTGAAAGCATGAGAGACAAAAAGCCGATAATCGTCGTGAAAACGGCAAAAAACGAAGGATTTAACTTAGATAAAACCGTCAGTAAAACGAGGTCTTTTTGCGTGGCTTTCGGGTATTTTGAGGCAAGTTCGCGGTATCTTACTATAAGGTGCAAAACTATAGAGATAGTCAAAATGAGCTGTAACGCTACGAAATTGGACGATATGACCGTAACTTCCCA
>JAITEH010000058.1 GCA_031282125.1 Campylobacteraceae bacterium | reverse complement strand
TTTTAATTTTTTCAAAAAAGGCATTTTCATGAGAAAGTATAATGTTGCTGTTGTAGGCGCTACCGGCGCGGTGGGCGAAGAGCTTTTCAAGATATTGGAAGAGCAGGATTTTCCGATTAAAAATATATTGCCTTTAGCAAGCGAAAAGAGCGAAGGAATAGAGATAGAATTTCGCGGCAAACCTGTAAAAGTAGTTAAATTGACAGAAGATGTTTTTGAAAAATATGAGATAGAGATAGCGTTTTTCAGCGCGGGCGGAAGTATTTCGGCTCATTTTGCGCCGTTTGCCGCAGAGGCTGGAGCTGTCGTCATAGACAACACAAGCCATTTTAGAATGGACGCGGATGTACCCTTGGTAGTTCCAGAGTGCAACCCTTCCGATATATTGCTTTGGAAAAACAGAGGCATCATAGCAAACCCTAACTGTTCGACTATCCAAATGGTTCAGGCTTTAAAGCCGCTTGACGATATCTTTGGCATCAAAAGAGTTGACGTCAGCACTTATCAAGCCGTAAGCGGAGCAGGCAAAAGCGGCATGGAAGAGCTTGTGCACCAGATGCAGGAGTTTTTCGCTTTTAGATTAAGCGAGGTAGTACCAGAGAAATTTCCTCACCAAATCGCACTAAACCTCATACCTCATATAGATGTATTTTTAGAGAACGATTACACAAAAGAGGAGATAAAAATGGTCAAAGAGACCCAAAAAATCCTCCACAAAAACGTAGAAGTAAGCGCTACATGCGTTAGAGTTCCAGTACTTAGAAGCCATTCGGAAGCCATAACCATACATTTTGAAAAAGACGTGGACGCTGCAAAAGCGCGCGAAGTGCTAAAAAACGCTCCGAATGTCATCGTAGTGGACGAACCTGAAAACAAAAAATATCCTATGCCTATTATCGCGACCGATACGGACTTTACTTACGTAGGACGCATCAGAAAAGATATATATCAAAGCAATGTGCTTCATCTTTGGTGCGTTGCCGACCAGATTCGCGTCGGTGCGGCGACAAATGCCGTGAGAATCGCGCAAAAATGGATAGAGTTGGAAGGGCAGAATTGATGAATTTCGGCACGATTCTTTGGTCGGGCAGGCTTGTTTCATTTCTTGCCGTGATTTTTAGTTTTATCGGCGGAATAATACTTTTTATAATTGCAAGCTACGATATATACAACGTCGGCGTTTTGGTATTTAAATTCTTTTTCCAAAACTACCACCCCGAAGATTTTCATGCCGACGTTGTGGGAGATATCATCGGCGCAATAGATTTGTATCTCATGGCTATAGTTATGCTTATCTTTAGTTTTGGTATTTATGAGCTTTTCATAGGCAGCATCAAAGAGGCGGACGAGAGCAAAACTTCGAAGATTTTGGAGATTCACTCGCTCGACCAGCTAAAAGATAAAGTAGCCAAAGTCATAGTTATGGTTTTGATAGTGAACTTTTTCCAAAGGATTATGCACCTTAAGTTCACCGCGGGGACGGATATGCTATTTTTTGCTATATCTATTTTAGCTCTTTGCGTGGGGCTTTATTTCTTAGGGAAAGGCAGCCACTAAAGTGATTTTTATCGACGCATGCTTCGGCAAAAAAACGCCCTATACACCTGTTTGGATGATGAGGCAGGCTGGGCGGTATCTGCCGCAGTATTTGAGAGTGCGGGAAAAGGCTGGAAGCTTTTTGGATTTGTGTAAAAACCCCAAGCTTGCCGCCGAAGTAACGCTTCAGCCAGTAGATATTTTGGATGTTGATGCGGCTATTTTATTTAGCGATATTTTGGTAGTGCCGCTTGAGATGGGAATGGATTTAAGGTTTAGCGCGGGAGAAGGTCCTGTATTTTCAAATCCTATCGCAAACAAAGACGATTTACACAGACTTCAAATTGACGAAGCGGCGGAACGCTTAGAGTATGTATATGAAAGCGTAAAGCTTATAAGGGAGGATTTGGCTGACGATAAGGCTTTGATAGGTTTTTGCGGCGCTCCATGGACGCTTGTCACATACATGATAGAAGGCCGCGGGACGAAAACATACGGCAAAATCAAAAAACTGCTCTACTCCAACCCAAGTTTTTTACATGAAATCCTTACTAAAGTCACGGAAGTTTTGAAGCTGTATCTGGAAAGACAGATAAAAAGCGGCGTAAATGCCGTGCAGATATTTGATTCGTGGGCTTCGGCGCTAGAGGAAAGTGCATTTTTTGAGTTTAGCTGGCAATATACGCAAAAAATATGCTCATTTTTGAAAAGCAAATACCCAAATATCCCCATTATCGTATTTCCAAAAGGCATAAGCGGTTATCTTGATGGGATAAATGGCGAATTTGACGTGTTTGGAGTGGACTGGTCAACGCCTATAATTTCAGCCAAAGAGAAGCTTGGAAGCAGATACGTTTTGCAGGGCAACATGGAACCATCAAGACTTTACAGCAAAAAAAGCATAGATGAAGGCGTAGAATATATAGTAAATATCATGCAAAACAGACGGCACATTTTCAATCTTGGACATGGGATACTGCCCGATATTTCGGTTGAAAATGCGAA
>JAITEH010000068.1 GCA_031282125.1 Campylobacteraceae bacterium | reverse complement strand
GAGGCGCACCCCTGCGCTCCATGCATCAAAGGCATGCAGTTTTTTATCCCCAAAAAAGCCAGCGTCGCCCCCATGGGCTGCGACAATTTCAGAGGATTTACATGCAGAGGTTTTGTATAGTTTTTATTTATCAGTTCTCCCATGGAGCCCTCTTTCCGACAAGTTTAAAGACGGGATTTAAAAGAGCGGCACAGACGTCTTCGGCTAGATTCACAAGTCCGTTATACGCCCCGTAACTTCTCTTTTTTTCTTGATTGACATCCACGAAAGCTATCTTTTTTTTGATGGCTGTATATAGGCTTCTGCCACCCGCCAGCAATATCTCTATGCCGTGTTCGTCTATCAGTTTTGGCTGGTCGGATGAGGGGTTTTTAAACAAAATACTCACATATTTTTTCGCCATCTCTATATCCTCTTCCGTCGATTTATTGATGGAAGTCGCGACTACATTTAGCCCGATATCCTGCAAGGCAGAAGCTATCGACCATGATTTGTTACCGCCAGTATTTAGGATAGCTTTTTTGCCATCCAGTATCTTTTTGTATGGTTCAAGTTTTGTTTCGAGTTTCTTTTCTTCTTCTTTGATAACTGCTTTGGCTTTTTCTATCATCTCATGCGAGCCAAGCGCATTTACTATGGACAATATGGCGTTTGATGTGTCTCTTTTGCCGTAAAACGATACGCTCACGTAAGGAATCTGATATCTTTCCTGCATCTTGCGGCACAAAGTTATAAGCGATTTTGCGCAGACTATGACATTTAACTTTGCTCTGTGGGCTTGGCAAATCTCATCTATCCTGCCGTCACCTGAGAGCGTGGAGACTATTTTGATGCCTATCTTTTCAAGTATGCTTCTGTACTGCCACATATCTCCCGTGACATTATAATCGCCTATGAGATTTATGCCAAATTCGTGAATGGATTCAGGCTCTTTTGTACCTATGAGAAAATTTAGTATGGATTCGGAAGCGAGCCTTGAGCCTAGATTTTTCCCGCCGACAAATCCAGGGGTATGGATAGGAACTATGGGAATGCCGAATTTTTCCCATGACTTTTTGCATATATGGTCTATATTGTCGCCTATCATGGCAGTTACGCATGTTTCGTACACAAAAACAGCTTTGGGGTGTTTTTTCACGACGACATACTCTATAGCCTCGCTAAGTTTTTTGTCGCCGCCAAATATAATATCTTGAGCTGTTATATTTGTGCAATATCCAAGCGGAGTGCTGCTCTCGCCCTCAAAGCTTGTCAAAGAGGCTCTCGTCTCCCATGAAGCCCCAAGACAAGTGTGCGGCCCATGTACAAGATGCACGGTATCTGCGTAAGGAAAAAGTGAGATTTGCGCTCCCTCATAAGCGCATCCTCCGCTTGTATTACCAGGCTTTGGCTTGTCACAGCTGCTCTTTTTGGTCTTGTTGTGAGAGCAATCGCTCTCATTTAATAACTCTTTTATTAGTGCTTTTGAAACTGACATATAAATTTATATGCATATTCTATTCCAATGGAATGATATTTGCATATAAAACTATATATTTATTTTCAAAGGATATTTCAATGGCAGTCAAAATAACATCTTTGTGTATTAATTGCGGAAGCTGTATAGACGAGTGTCCCGCCATGGCTATTGTCAGCGCGGACGATTCTCCGACAAATACGGATATAACTTACGTAAAACCCGAAAAGTGCATAGAGTGCGAGGGCGCCGACCCAAGATGCGCCTCTTCCTGTCCGACTGAGGGCGCGATAGTGTGGGATTTGCCCTACACCGCTGAGTTTAACGACTATTACATCGACGGACACAACAAAGGCGTTTACAAGATAAGAGAGAACAAAAAAGGCGAGACGCTCTTCCCCGCCGTCTCTCCGAAGCCTTTCCAAGAGAGCGTCTCCATAGCCAAGAGAGAGAAACATCTAAGCGTCATAGAGTAGCAAAAGATGAAAATCGCATTTGCATCCACCGACAACATACATGTAAACGACCACTTTGGCTGGTGCAAATGCTTTTATCTGTATGAGCTGAAAGATGGGCGCTTTGAATTTTCAAAAGCGCTTGAATCAGCGCAGACAATAGAAGATGAGACGGATAAACTAAGCTATAAGATAGATTGTATCAAAGAGGCTGATATACTCTGCGCTTTGCATATCGGTCCTCGCGCATCTTTGATGGTGAAAAATGCGGGGATTTTTGTGCTGGGCGTTCAAAAAGATAATGAACTTATAGAAGAGATTTTGCATAAGCTCACCGTCATGAGAGATGAAAATCCGCCTTTGTGGATGCAGAGATTTCTATACAAAAACTATCAACAATCAACGGAATAGTTTATGCAAGAGAGTTGGTAATTAACTTAAAGGATTTACCATGAGTTGCAGCTGTACGCATGAAGAGGCAAAAGTACAAGATAACATACTAAAAAAGATAAACAACCATCCATGCTACTCGCAAAATGCACACCAGCATTACGCCAGAATCCACGTAGCCATAGCTCCCGCATGCAATATACAATGCAACTACTGTAATAGAAAATACGACTGTTCAAACGAAAGTCGTCCTGGCGTTACAAGCTATCAATTAAGCCCGCAGGAAGCCGTCAAAAAAGTACTGTACGTAGGCGGCAGTATAAAACAACTAAGCGTTGTTGGCGTAGCAGGACCTGGGGACGCTTTGGCAAATCCCAAGCAGACATTTGAGACGTTCGCTCTTTTGGAAAAATATGCGCCAGATATCAGGCTTTGCCTCTCCACAAACGGCTTAAATATAGAAAAACATATAGATAAAATCCTCAAATGCAACATTGAACATGTAACAGTAACCCTAAACAACGTTGATGAGAGCGGTGAAATAGGAGCCAAAATCTATCCGTGGGTCTATTACGAAGGCAAGAGATACAAAGGCGTTGAGGCGGCTAGAGTACTTTTGCGCCAGCAATTACGCGGCATTGAACTTTTGGTCAAAAACGATATTTTGGTCAAAGTAAACTCCGTTTTGATACCAAATATAAACGAAGACGAGCTTCCAAGAGTAGCCAAAAAAGTAAAAGAGATGGGGGTATTTATATTTAACGTCATGCCGCTTATCTCCAAGCCCGAACACGGCACGCATTTTGGACTTCAAGGCGTCAAAAGCGCCGACCATAAGCTTTTGATGAGAGTGCAGGAAGCCTGCGAGATAGATGTGAAACTCATGCGCCATTGCAGACAGTGCAGAGCCGACGCAGTAGGACTTTTGGGCGAAGATAGAAGCGATGAGTTTTTTAAAGAGGATTTTGCAAATATGAGTTTTGAAGAGCTTCAGGCGCATTACGATATCAGAAACAGACGCCAAGCTCATGAGAAAATAGAAAAATGGCGTGATACTTTAAGAACGGCAAATGAAAAAGCGTTAAAAGAAGAGGCAAAAAGATACGAATTAAGCTCCACAGGCGAGACAAAACTTGTAGCGGTAACGTCTCTTTCAAACGGTCTTATAAACGACCATTTCGGAAGCGCGGAAGAGTTTTTGATATACGAAGCGGGAGATAAAGCCAT
>JAITEH010000064.1 GCA_031282125.1 Campylobacteraceae bacterium | reverse complement strand
TCGGCTACGCCGAGCGCTAATGCTCCGCCGCTTCCGCCCTCGCCTATGACTATAGAGATGGTTTTGGTTTTTAATTTGCTAAGTTCGTAGAGATTTCTTGCTATCGCTTCGCTCTGACCGCGCTCTTCTGCGCCTATACCCGGATACGCGCCTGGAGTATCTACAAAAAAGACGATAGGAAGTGAAAATTTCTCAGCCAATTTGCAGACTCTCAAAACTTTTCGATAACCCTCAGGGTGCGGCATGCCAAAATTTCTGCGGATTTTGTTTTTCGTGCCTCTGCCCTTTTGCTCGCCTATCATAACGATTTTACGTCCCCAAAAGTTCCCAACATAACAGACTATAGAAGCATCGTCTCTAAAAGTTCTATCACCATGAATTTCATAGTAATCACTCAAAAGAGGACGCATATAATCAATAGCGTACGGTCTGTCAGGATGACGTGCAAGCTGCAACTTCTGGTATTCGCTTAAGTTTTTATATGTCTTCGTAACCTCTTTTTCAAGGTTTTTTTGGAGAATTTCAACCGCTGCCGAATCATCTTTTATCTTTGCTGTCGAAATCTCTTCATCTATTTGTTTTATACTCTTCTCAAAATCAAGATAGGTCGCCAAATCACTTCACTTTTTTAAAAATTATCGCTCCGTTTGTGCCGCCAAAGCCAAACGAATTACTCATGACGCTTTGTATATCCGCGCGTCTTGCGGTATTTGGTACATAATCCAAATCACATTCAGGATCTTTCACTTCCTGATTTATAGTAGGAGGTAAAATACCCTCGTTTAAAGCCATGATAGATATAATGGCTTCAATCGCTCCCGCAGCTCCCAAGCAATGTCCTATCTGACCTTTTGTAGAGCTTACCGGAGGCGGATCTCTAAAGAGTGATTTTATCGCCATAGTTTCATACAAATCATTGTATTTTGTGCTTGTTCCATGCGCATTGATATAATCAACCCTTGTTAGATTTGCCATTCTCAAAGCCGCCGCCATAGCGCGTCTTGCTCCCTCTCCTCCAGGAGAAGGCGTAGTTATATGATTTGCATCTCCGCTTTCGCCAAAACCTGCTACTTCGGCATAAATTTTGGCGCCTCTTTTTACGGCGTCTTCATAAATCTCAAGAACAAGCGCACCAGCTCCCTCTCCCATGACAAATCCATCTCTTTCATTGTCAAACGGACGCGAAGCTTTCTGCGGGTCATCATTTCTTGTTGAAAGCGCCCTCATGGACGCAAATCCTGCTATTCCTATGTCGCAAATCGAAGCTTCCGCTCCAACCACAAGCATTTTATCCGCTCCGCCTATCATGATAGTTTTAACCGCTTCGTCAATTGCATGAACGCTAGCGGCGCACGCCGTCACAGAAGACAGATTCGGTCCTTTTAATCCATACTGTATAGACGTAAAACCGCCTAACATATTTATAAGAGACGATGGAATAAAAAATGGGGATATTCTTCTTGTTCCTTTTGTGCGCGATATAATTGCACTCTTTTCAATACTTGGAAGTCCTCCGATACCGGAAGCAGAGCTGATACCAAAGCGTTCGTTGTCAAATTCGGATAAATTCGCATCTCTCATCGCATCCTGCGCGGCTTTAAGTCCAAGCTGAATAAATCTATCAGCTTTTTTTACCTCTTTGCCGTCAAGTACAACTTCGGGGTCAAATCCTTCTATCTCCCCAGCAAAAGTAACAGAATGACCCGTAGGGTCAAATGCCGTAATTCTTTTAATGCCGCATTTACCGTCAACTATGGCTTTAAAAGCGCTATCTTTATTGAGTCCAACGCTATTTATCATGCCAATGCCAGTAACAACAACTCTTTTAAACACACTATCCCCTTCCAAATATGTGAGACTCAAAAGCCTGTTCAAACAGGCTTGTATGGAAAAAAATTATTTATGGTCTTGAATATACTTAATTGCATCACCGACAGTAACAATCTTTTCTGCGTCAGTATCTGGAATCTCAAGGTCAAATTTCTCTTCAAGCGCCATAACAAGCTCGACAACGTCAAGCGAATCCGCACCCAAGTCTTCAACAAACTTAGACTCTTCTTTTACCTCTGCCGGGTTTACATTTAATTGTTCTACAACTACCTCTTTAACATCATCAAACAATGCCATACAAGTGCTCCTTAAAAAAATTTAATGTCATTTTAGCAAAATAAGCTTAAAAGCATTATTATAAAATAAAAATGCAAAGATATAATGTAATACTCTTCATTTTTACCATATACCCACGAAATAGGGCATTAGAGGCGATTTTTGCTCAAAATGTCTCTTTTTGCCCGTTAAATATTTTTATTTTTAAGAACTAAAGTTCATTAAAATACTATAAATAAATATAAAAAATAATATTTTAAGTAATTTAAAAATAAATAAACTAATTAAACTATATAAATAAATATATAAGTATTATATATAATATCACCTTAAACAATAATTTTTTACCGCATTAACTTTGACTAAAACTAAAAAATTATCATGAAAACAGTGAAATGTGTATTGTCTACGCTTACGGTAAGAAAACCGCATGTATAGAAGATTTAAAAAAGTACAAAACAACTATCCTTTTTGTGTATGTGTAATTTAGTTTGGAGCGGCATAGAAATGCCAGCTTCAAACATTTATATTACATGTAAATGCCGCCGTTTACTTTCAAAGTTTCTCCCGTTATATAGCCTGCATAATCGCTCAACAAAAATGCCGCCGCATCCGCTATATCCTTTGGCGTGCCAAATCTCTTGAGAGGTATTTTCTCTACAAAAGAGGTTTTTATCTCTTCGCTTAGTTTATCCGTCATGTCTGTCGCGATAAAGCCCGGCGTTATTGTATTGTAGCGGATATTTCTTGCCGCGGCTTCCTGCGCGAAAGTCTTTGTCATAGCGATAACCCCGCCTTTGCTTGCCGAATAGTTTGCCTGCCCGACATTTCCCGTCTCTCCGACTACCGAAGCGATATTTACAACGCTTCCGAAACGCTGTTTGCTCATGACTTTCAAAGCTTCTCTACATCCTATAAATACGCCTGTTAGATTGACATCGATCACCGACGTAAAATCCTCTTTTTTCATGCGAAGTGCCAATTTGTCGTTTGTGATACCCGCATTATTTACAAGATACGAAAGCTCACCGTCGCTTTCTATGATAGTCTTAACGCCGTTTGCGAAAGCCTCTTCGTCAGTTGTGTCAAATCCTATAACAGCCGCCTTGCCGCCCTCTTTTTCTATCAAAGCCTGCAGTTCGTCAGCCGCGCTTGGGTTTGAGCGGTAATTTATCCAGACTTTGAGATTGAATTTGGAGAGTGTGATAGCTATCTCTCTTCCTATGCCTCTTACGGCGCCCGTGACTAAAACATTTTTCCCACTGAATTTCATCTGCATTCCTTTATCAAAATAGTGCTTCATCCATAATTTCAGGTTTTTTAATCCCCATGAGTTTCAAAACAGTCGCGGCGATATTGCTAAGCGAGCCGCTTTTTAGCCTCTTCACCTCATCCGCATCCACAAAACAAAAAACATCAAAAGTCGTGTGGTTTGTAAGAGGCAGATTTCTCGTATCCCTCATGTCTTCGCAGTTTCCGTGATCGCTTGTAAGGACAAATCTATAATCTTTCTCTTTTGCTTTTTTGTAGATCCTCCCTATCTGCTCGTCCACAGCCTCGACCGCTTTTACCGCCGCTTCGTAATTTCCCGTATGCCCTACCATATCGCCGTTTGCAAAATTTACAACGATGAAACCGTACTCTTCGCTCATCGCTTTTAAGAC
>JAITEH010000043.1 GCA_031282125.1 Campylobacteraceae bacterium | reverse complement strand
TTTGCGTCCTCTTCGTCCGTCGTGCTGTGATAATACTGCGCCAACATCACATTTTCAAGCGCGGTAAGATACGGTATCAAGTGAAACTGTTGAAAGACAAGTCCTATCTTTTCGCGGCGAAAGACCAACTGCTGCGCTTCGCTGAGCTTGCTGGCGTCAACGCCCTCCAGCAGATATTCGCCGTCTGTGGGCGTATCCATCAATGAGAGGATATTAAGAAGCGTTGTCTTACCAGAACCCGAAGGTCCCATGATACTCACCCATTCGCCGCTGTTTACGGTGATATTTATATCATCAAGCGCTATCACATCGCCAAAACGTTTTTCTATATTTTTTAATTCTACGACAACCGACATTTATTCTCCTCGCAATATGTTTGCTACTTTTATATTGAGCGATTTTTTGATAGGGTAGTAAGAGGCGCATGCGGCAGAGAAGATGGATATCAAAACTGCCGTAGGAACAGATAAAAATCTAAAATCAATCCCCGAACCAAATATCGCAATGCCAAGCGCTTGAGATAGCAAAAATCCTCCGAATGCTCCTATCAATGAAGCCGCAAGAGTGATGATAAAAGTCTCCGCCCCAAAAAGCGTTGCTATGCTGTTTTTTGACGCTCCTAACGCCCTCAAAAGCGCTATCTCTTTTACCCTTGAAAAGATAATGGAGCTAAGAGTTGTATTGACGCACATCGACGTTATGATTAACACCGTGAAAGCCACCAGTGCCATAAGCAGCTTTATCTTGTCAAGTATAAGCCCCTCGGAGCGCGAGATTCTAGCCAAAGGCTTCGCGCTTAGTTCATCGTCGCTTAGGTTTTCGCCAAGCGACGTTAATTCGTCAAAACTTCCGAGCACAACGGCTTCGGCGAAATTGATATAACCATCTTTTTTGAGTATTTTTTGCGCAAGAGGTAAGGATACAAATAATATATTATCTTCCGCTTCGCCTGTGGAGATGATGCCTTTGATTTTTACTTTTGCACTGCTTTTGCTATCTTCACTGTTGATGATATCGACGTCAGAACCTACCTTAAGCTCCATTTTTTTCGCCAAGTCCACGCCCACAAGCGCATTTCTCTCATCAAAATCCACGCTTATATAAGAGCCTTCCCTTACTTCCAAAAACGGTTTTGCTTTTTTCATCTGCGCAAAATCCACGCCTGCTATCACGCTGTTTCCAAGACTCAAACGGGCTATGCCGTAAAGATACGGCGAAGCGCCCAAAAGCGAATTTTGGTCTATTTTCGAAACGGCGTTTGAGTAATCATCAAATAAAATATAAGAGCTGTTTTTATCCGTGATGATAAAATTTGCGCCGTAAGCCTTGAGCTCTTTGTTCATCTTAAGCTCTATATCAAGATAGATATTTGTAAATGCCGCAGTTATCGCCGCGCCCAAAGCCACAGAGACAAATATGATGGATACTCTAACGGAGCTGAAAGTAAGGCTTTTAAAGATTACTTTCAAAAAAAAGCCGATACCTCTTTTATTTTCTCTCATAAAGCACCTCTACAGGCAGTAAATTTACCACGCTTTTAATCGGCATGAGCGAACCTATGACGGCTATCAAAAGCGCAAAACTTATGGTAATAGGCATGATAATCCAGCTTATCGCCACGCTGTGCGAAAATATCAAAAACGCCATCAGCATGGATATCGCATACCCAAAAAGCGCTCCAGCGACCCCCGCGAAAAACGCCACTATCAAGGATTCGAATAAAAACAGAAGATATATCGATACGTTATCAGCCCCGAGCGCCTTCAAAAGTCCTATCTCTTTTTTCCTTCTGTGGATTTCCGAAGCCATCAAAGACGCTATGCCTATAGACGCCGCGATAAGAGCCAAGATACTGACTATCCCCATCAAAGACTGTATTTTTTTTACTATTTGGCTCTCGCCCTCGCTTGTCTTCATGAGAGCCTTTGCGCTTGCGTCTTTATAGCCCTCTTCTATCTGATAAGCTATAGAGCCCACATACGCAGAGCAGTACCATGTATCATACTCGATAGCGCTTAAAGCCTCCGTACTTCGTCTTGCTTTTACCGAGAGGTCGTCTTCTGGTATAGTAAGAGCCGAGACCTCTATCCACGATATCTTGCCGCTTTTATCTAAAAGTTCGTTTGCAAGTTTGAGCGGCATGATGATTTTATGGTCGGTATTTTCGCTCTCATGCACAATGCCCTTTATCTGAAGCGTTTTTGCGCCTATGGTTATATAATCCGAAAGCTTTAGATGAGCATCCTGCGCCAAACCTGCGCCGATGAGCACGCCATCGTCCGCATCATCATCTATCCACTCGCCCTCTACTTTCCAGAAAGGATACAAAGTCTTGACGCCTGTGAAAAAATCTTCGTCTTCAAGGGTTATTTTCTTGTCAAAATATGTCCCCGCTATATCAAATTCCGTTCCGTCTTTCGATACAACCCTGCCCTCCAAAAACGGAGCAAAAGAGACGATATTGTTTCTCCAAAATATATTTTTGATGCTTGATATATATTTTTCGTCCAGATAAGCCTCATTTTGCAAAGGCTTAAATTCATTTCCGCCTATATCAAAGTTCAAACTCCCGCCGCGCGGTAAGACTATGATATTTGAGCCGTAATTTCTAAGCTCTTTTGCCATTTTATCGCCTATGCCAAGCGTGATGTTTAACATGGAAGAGATAAGCATGGAAGCCAAAAAAATGGTAAAAAATGCCAATAACTTTTGAGTTTTATTACCAAATATCGCACTTTTTATTATCTTAAATTCCATCATTATTGCCATCCTTCAATGTTACAAATCCCTGCGTTCTCCAATGAGTCTGCTTAAAATCGACAGCGTATTCATCGGGATTTTTCATAAATTGTCTATAATTTTCTTCCGTCTCAAAAAAGTATGTTTTCCCGCCGTAAACGTAACTAAAAGGGGCTTTTAGATTGATAATCTTCTTGCCGCTTACAGGGTCTGTTACCTCTTTTTCTACTATTTCACTGAAGTAATTCACGCCTTTTTCGATAGTCTCAAGCTTGATAGTTATATACTCACCGTCAAATTCATAGATAAACGGTATAGGATTGCACCCGCCCTCTTTTCCGACGGATGGCAAAAATATCCTCACATTGCATGAGATACATATAAGCTCGTCGCCGTTTTTGATATATCCCATATCTCCGCAAATCATGCATGAGTCAAATACAGCGACAGGCGAAGCTCTATCAGGGAATCTATTGAGTGCAAAAAATCTTATTTTATTGCCTGCGTCCGTTATGTACGCAAATCTATGCAGGTTATTGTCCTCTAAGAGTTTGACTGGTATCTTAAACTCGCCGTCTATCGGTTCTACGATTGTAGCTTCCGAGAGTCTTGGCGGCTTTGAAGCGTAAAAATCATAATAAACCGTGATGATATTTATCAAGGCAATGATAACAAAAGTGGATTTTGCTATAAAAAATATCTTTTGTATGACGGCTTTTGTCTTTCTAAACGCGATAGTTCCGACGATGGATTTTTGCGGTAGTTTCGGTAAAGCCGCCAGATAAAATCCAATCAAACAAACAACCAAAAACGAATAAACATACGGCAAAAATGAGCTGCGGTAGATGAGTATTGCCACTATGGATAAAGACTTTTCGTAAGTAGGCAAAATCCTCATATTCATGAGTTCCAGCGCGCCGTCCGCCAAAAATCTCAAAACAAGCAAAATTGTCATCACAAGAAGAGATAAAAATACGATTTTATTTGAAATTTTTGACGATATGGATCTTAAAAGCAGATACAAAAGCGTCACAAGTCCAAATCCCAAAATCACAAAACCAAAAGAGATAATCGAAAGAGTATCCAAAAGTTCGCCGCCAAAGAGCGGAAAATCATACGATATGACTCTATAACAGATATTAAAACAGAAAATGAGCAGTGAAGCGGTTATTATCTTAAGAATTCTTATGCGCAAAAGGAAAATAAAAAATAAAAATATCAGTAAAAAAATTGCCAAAAAGTAGCTTATAGTTTTGATTTCGTCTATAAGCGAAAAATCATTTGCGATTTTGAAAAACACAAATGCGCCGACAGTGCCTGCCGCAACGCTGATGAAAAAATCTTTTACGGATAGTTTTTCATTCCAAAGAGCAAGATAGATAACGATTCCAAGATAAGCTTGTATGATGTGAAAAAAATAAACAGACATAAGAAAAACCTAAAATTTTTTAAAAACTTTTATTATACAGTTAAAAGAGTAAATTTCATGTAAGCAAAGATGATTTATATCTTTGCTTACGAAATTTTTTGGGTTATTTAATGCCCGTATATTTAAAGTCAAATTCAAGTGAAAAAGGCTCAAACCATTTGCCTACGCCCGTAGCCTTATCCGAATGGCGTCCAAAACCCTGTTTCTGCGGATTTTCGATTGTGTATTTCAAATGATAGTTGCCAACGCCTAACATTTTGATATTCGCTCCGTAGTGAGGACCGTCAATCGCTACCATAGGCATGAATGTTCCGCTCTTTTTTGCGCCCGTATCTTTGTTTGTAAGCTCATAAGAAACAGAAAGATAAGGTATCCATTCACCGTCTCCAAAACCATTTTGGTTACCCTCTATAGCGTGGATGTCAGCTTCCAAGTGAATATCAGCTTTAGACGGAGCCAAATCTATATCTTTTGGTTCCATGTCGATAGGCGCAAGATAAACGGCAGCTATCAACATGTTGTTTATCTCAACCTCTTCTCCGATTGGAAACTCTTTAAACTCAGCAGCAGCTGCCGCGTTTAAAACAAAAATAGTAGCTAAAGCTACAAACGATCTTGTCAATAACTTGACCATGTTCTCTCCTTGTTAAAATGTGTTTTATTAAAAGTCTAAAACCGTAACTAAAATCTATAAACTATCAATTTTCCTAATGACCTCTTCCATGCGCATGTCCTGCCTCATGATGAGCTCTTTTCCTTATCAATACCGTGCCGATTATAATTCCTGCGATTAACACTATCTGAGGCAGTAAGCTCTCTATGTAAGGATACACGCCAAGCCATGTGATAGTCGGAAGTCCCTCTATGATGGTAGGCTCTATTATCTTGCCTTCGACTAACTCCATGATTCCCTTACCCGTAAACACTACCGACATATAAAAAATAATCGCGCTTGTAACGATAAAAAACGGCTTTATCGGTATCCTGACGGCTCCTGCTTTGAGTAAGAAAAATAAAATCACAAGCAGTATCAAGCCTATCACAAGACCTGCGGCTATAGCGCCGTATCCAAGCGTGTTTGTCGCGTCAAATATTATCGCTTGATAAAAAAGAACCGTCTCCGCGCCCTCTCGATAAACAGCCAAAAATACTGTAAACCAAAGAGCTTTGGCCGAACCGCCGCTGATAGAATCCTTGACTTTTCCAGATATATAATGCGCCCATTTTTTTGCATGAGCGTTCGACAAAAGCCAAAATCCCACATAAAATAGCAGCAGCACCGCCACCAGCATGGTTATACCTTCAAGCATCTCTCTTGATTCGCCCGAAGCGTCAAAGAGATAATTCATGACAAAAGCGGTCGCGAAGCTAAGTATTATCGCCGTCCAAAGCGAGCTATAGACTATGTTGAGTCTATTGCCGTTGCCACTTTTGACAAGATATGCGATGACCGCAGTAACGACTATCAGCGCTTCAACGCCCTCTCTTAGTATAATTATCAACGAGTAGATGAACAGCGACCATGGAGTCGAGGAGCTTGAGAGTTTTTGCGCGCCCTGTTCTACTTCGGCATAGAGTTTTTGCAAAGCGGCTTCGATTTTATCTATACTTCCGCCGTTTTTCATGATAGCCGATATTTCGCTGAAAGTTCCCTCTATCTCCGTTTTTAGCGTATTGTCGATAGCTCCGACTCTAACTTCCATTCCGCTTGCTTCAAATATATCAAAATACGCGTTTTGAACGATACTCATGGCTTTTTTGACATCGCCGTTTTTGTAAGTTTCCAAAGCCTTTTCGCCTTCGGCTTTGATATTTGCCAATACTTCAAAATAATCCTGCGAAGGCGTCTCATCTTCTGCTATATCTACATCTACTACGGCGATTTCAGCCGCACTGCTTGGGAGTTGAGTCAATGCCAGATAGATATTGTTTTTCAGTTTTGATATATCGCTTTGCAAAGTCTGGATATCGTCCAAAGAGTCGATAGAGATGATGATTCGCCTCATCTCGTTTTGTATCTGTCCGTCCCGTGACTGCGAGAGGTGCTTTCTGATGGCAACTTCCACCATGCCGTTTCTGTAGTCTTCAAACTGCGCAGACCTTATAGTCTCTTTGGCTTTGGTTTTATCGCCGCTTCTAAATAACTCTATGCCCTTGTCAAACTTCTCATTCATGTTGTCATACAAAGTCTGCCATCTTATATCAAGTTCCTGCGAGCTTTGTCCGCTGTCCGCGCTGTCATCGCTTTGCGAAGACTCAGCTACTATCACTACGCCGCTTTGGAGTTTGGGCAGTACTTCATCCATGTCGGCATTTAAGCTCTGGACAGTAGCCCTCACCTCTGATATCGGCGAACTTTTTTTGATTAGATTTCTTATTTTTGTAAATTTTCGTTCCATATCCCAAGCTTTTTTGCTTGAAACATTTATCCTGATAGGACCTTCCAAGTTTTCAAAAAGCTCAAAATACGCGCTTTGAGCAACCTCTTGTGCTTCATCTTGTTTACCGTCTTCGTATAGTTTGATGCTATTTTCAAACCTGTCTTTCACTCTGTTAACCAAGTCTTGATAGTCGTACTCTCTGGCGAACAAAAGTGCAGGAATCATAAGTAAAATAGACAAAAGCCAAACCGTTTTTTTCATCAACTCTCCTCTGTGGGTTAGCATTGATATTAGTTATCAATAATATAAAAAGTAGAGAATTTTATACTTTATAAGCTTTATAAATCATAAAAAAATAATCATTATCAATTAAC
>JAITEH010000180.1 GCA_031282125.1 Campylobacteraceae bacterium | reverse complement strand
TCCAAAAGCAGTACGTCTTTAACGTCTCCTTTAATAACTCCGCCCTGAATCGCCGCGCCGATTGCTACGACCTCATCGGGATTGACGGATTTATTTAACTCTTTGCCGAAAAATGTTTTAACTTTGTCCTGCACGAACGGCACTCTTGTAGAACCGCCCACCATGACAATCTCTTTAATGTCGGTTTTTGATACGCCCGAGTCTTTTATGACCTCTTTAATCTTATCGACAGTCTCATTTATCAAATCCTCTATCATGGATTCGAACTTCGCTCGCGTAAGCTTTTTGACCAAGTGTTTAGGTCCTGTAGCGTCTGCTGTGATGAACGGTAGATTTATCTCCGTTTCGTTGGCTGAAGAGAGCTCTTTTTTGGCGTTTTCCGCAGCCTCTTTCAATCTTTGAAGCGCCATAACGTCGTTTTTCAAATCAATGCCGTTCTCGTTTTTAAATTCGCCGACCAGCCAATCTATCAAGCGGTTGTCAAAATCGTCTCCGCCCAAAAACGCATTTCCGCCTGTTGCCAAAACCTCTACAACATTGTCGCCCGTTTCAAGCACGGTTACGTCAAACGTACCGCCGCCCAAATCATATACCATTATCTTTTCAGCCTCTTTTTTGTCAAGTCCGTAAGCAAGCGCGGCAGAGGTTGGTTCATTGATGATACGAAGTACGTTGAGTCCCGCGATAGTTCCCGCCTCTTTCGTTGCTTTTCTCTGCGCGTCGTTAAAATACGCTGGCACCGTGATAACGGCGTCCGTTACGCTCTCACCCAAAAAGCTTTCGGCATCTTCTTTCAGCTTCATCAAAACTTTCGCGCTTATCTCTTGAGGAGTATAGACTTTGCCCGCTATCTCTATAGCGCATGCGCCGTTTCTATCTACGACTTTATAAGGAAGTCTTTTTTTAGCCTCGGCGGCTTTGTCTTCATTGCTCATGAGACCCATGATTCTTTTTATTGAGTAGATGGTTTTCTGCGGATTCGTGACGGCTTGTCTTTTTGCCGTATCTCCGACCAAAACCTCGCCTTTGTCCGTATATGCCACAACGGAAGGAGTTGTGTTTTTTCCCTCTTTATTTGGTATAACTTTCGCTTCGCCTCTTTCGTACACAGATACGCAAGAGTTTGTTGTTCCTAAATCTATTCCGATTACTTTTCCCATTTTTTATCCTTTTAAATGATTTTTTTAATTAAATTTAACGAGCAATGCTCACCATTGCAGCTCTCAACACCCTGCCCTTGATAGTATAGCCTTTCTGGAAAGTTTGAACTATGTCTCCGCTCTCTTTGCCCTCAGCTTCTACCTGAAGTGCGGCGTTATGGAAATTGGGGTCAAACTTACCGCTGCTCTCACTCTCTTTTATGCCGTGTTTTTCAAATACTTTTTTAAACTGTTCAAGCGTCAAGCCAATGCCGTCTTTTATCTTTTTGGCAACTTCGCCGCTTGTCTCATCTGCTGATGTGTAAGCTATCTCAAGCGCGTCTATCACAGGCAATAAATCTCTTGCAAACTGCTCATGAGCATAATCTATAGCTTGATACTTCTCTTTTTCATAACGCTTTTTGATATTTTCAAAATCCGCATGAGCTCTTATATACTTGTCTTCGCAGGATTTTAGCTTCTCTTCAAGCTCTTTTACCGCTTCATTTGTACCCAGCAGGGCTTCTTTTTGATCCGCCTTTTCATCAGTCTTTGGAATATCTTCTATCGTCTCTTCCTCTTTTACTTGCGTTGATTTTTTATCTTTCATCATCTCTCCTTGGCTTTATTAAAAAAACTCTCAAAATCAGTATTGAGTCTGCCTAAGCAAAACATTTTAGCGCTACTGTTTCCGACCACAGCTCTTTGCTTTACAGCCATGTAGCCGCTTGGGACTATCTCTTCAAAATATATTCCGTCTTTAAGCTCCAAAATGGCTTTGACATTTTTAAAGTAGTCGTATAAAAATCTATCCTCTTTTTCTCTTGTCATCTCATACAGAACATTTTCGCCCTCTTGGAAAAGCACTTTTCCCACAAGCATCTGTTCTAACTTCGTACAAAGCTCGCTAAATCCGACTTTTGAAGCGATGAGGCGCAAATCATAGACGTTAAATCCCAAAAGTTCATTTAAAAATCTTGCCGCTTCGTCGCTGTAAGATATGGTAACTTCGCTGTTGCTGAAGACCAAAAGCAAAAAGCGGTTTTGTACTTTGATGACCTCTTTCAGTTCTTCATTGTCATAAAACTCCAAAGCGCAGTAGAGTTCGTACTCTCTAAGAGCGTCTCTGATGTTGCTTAAACTTCCGAATACTATAGCGTTGTCGGTCTTAAGCCTCTCTATCCAATACCTCTTCAAAGCGTTTACCGTAGGTATCCTGCCGCCGCTTATATGAAGCTGCATCAAAACGCCTTCATTGCAAAGCTTGTTAAAGTAAGATCTGATGGTAGAGGCCGATATCTCTATGGACATTTTCGTCTGAAGTTCGGCTGAACCGATAGGCAGATTGTCTTCCAAATATGCCTTGATAATCGCTTCTAAAATCAAATCCTGTTTGGATATTGCTTTCACTTTTAGCACTCTTTTTGTTTAATTGCTTGTAATTATACAACATTGAGTGTGTCATTGTCAAGTGTAACTATAAGTTTATTGTATAAAGAAAGTTTAGTCTATAACACTCATATATTCTATCAACTCAAAAATAGCGCGATTTCATCGGCTAAAAAGTAGTTATTATTGTAAAGTCTGCCGTCCTTGATATGGACTTTTTTTGCATCTATCAGCATATCTATCTTCTCTTTTTCCTGCTTTGAAAAACACTCTAAACTTATGCCAAGATTGGAGCGAAAAGCCAAAAAAAGCC
>JAITEH010000171.1 GCA_031282125.1 Campylobacteraceae bacterium | reverse complement strand
AATAGAAAAACAAAAAACCAACAAAACCAACCCCATCATGTAATCTTACAGAAATAAATATTTAATACGATTTTGTCATCTATATTTTGGGAAAGAAAAATGAGAAAATTATCGTATTTCAATTTTATTGCCGCATCGTTGTGCGCGTTGCTGCTTGCAGGATGCGGCGAAAGTGAAAACACAAGCAGGGATTTAAACGCATCGCTTTCGATAGAGCGCAGTAAAACCGATAAGGTTTATACGCTGAATGTCGAAGGAGACGGGCATTGGCAAGTGTTCGCGGGAGAGACGCCAGAGAGTATCGACACAAACAGCGTTATAGCTGAGGGCAGCGGCGCAGATGAGATAAATATCACGCAGTTTTCACCCGACAAACGTATCTATTTTCAGTATGTTTTGGAAGAGAGCGTAAAGATTGGCGCGTCGGAGCGGTTACTTCCCATGCAGGGGGCTTACAACGTCAGAGATGTCGGCGGATACAAAACTGATGATGGCAGGACGGTCAAGTGGGGCAAAGTATTTCGCTCGGGCAGTTTGAACCAACTCACAAACGCCGACAAAACATATCTTGAGAATATCGGCATAAGAACCGTCGTGGATTTTCGCGAAAGCAGTGAAAAGATTTTGTCGCCTGATGAGCATCTTAATAGCGTAACTAAGCGCTTGGAATATCCCGTGAATGCGGGAAATATCATGCAAGTAGTGCAAACGGCGGAAGAGAACATGCAGTCAATGGTCGAGGTAAACAGACTTTTTGTCACGGATTTTCAAGATGAGTATAGGAGATTTTTCGAGACTTTGATGAGTGAGGAAAAGCCGCTTTTGTTTCATTGCAGTGCGGGCAAAGATAGGGCGGGATTTGCGGCGGCGATGTTTTTGTCGGCTTTGGGCGTGGACAAAGAGACTGTTATCCAAGACTATCTGCTTTCATCTATTTACGTGGAAGAGAAATACGCTTTGTATGTGAGGATGTTCCCGCATATGGCTCCCGTGATGACGGTTTACGAAGAGTATATCGAAGCGGCTTTTGATACGATAGATACCAAGTACGGCGGCGTTGAAAACTATCTGCGCAATGAACTTGGCGTGGATTTGGAACTCATGAAGTCGATTTATGTCGAATGAACCCGAGTATGTTCAAATACTCATCTTATTGTTGATTATTATTTAGCCATATAAATTAACTAATATAAAAACATAAAAATCTATTTTTTGATTAAAAAATAATCACATATCTGCCTACCAATTAAATTATAATTACTTTTATAACTAAAAAAGGTGGGCAATATGAAAAGTTATCTATTCAGCGGCAGAAGTTTCAAGCTTGCATGTTTATCGTTTGCACTGTTTATATCGCCGATTGCTGCGGAAACGCTTCAGGGAGGGGGCGAGATTTACGAGATAAACTGTCAAGGCTGTCACATGGCTGACGGCAAGGGCGACAAGGGTGCGGGCGTATATCCTGCTTTGGCGAACAACGTTAAACTGTCGTCTGTTTCGACTACGATGGAGATTGTCACGAACGGCTTGAACGGAATGCCATCTTTCAGGGAGTATTTGACGGATGAAGAGATATTGGAAGTGGTAAATTATATCCGCGTTAGTTTCGGCAATAGCTTCAAAGACGTTGCCCAATTGACCGATATACCAAAAAATTAGATTAGTTCATGCAAATTTGTTTTCGCAGGTGAGCCGAAACCTTTTTCATTTGCCTGCCCAAAACCCACTGTTTTAAGAGTTGATTTTAAGCTGCCGTTTTATCTAATCTCTTTTACGATAAATTCGCTCTTGTCGCTCTGTCCGCTTTCGTCAATGACCACAAGCTGGAACTTTCCCTCTTTTGTGAATCTGTAATTCAAAAGCTCGTTTTCTCTATTTTGCGCTATAAGCTCCCCGTTCAAAAACCACCATCTTGTGCCTCTGCCGCCTTGAGAGTTGATTTTGGGGATTAATTCGCCGTTTTTGAGCGTAAATATCGTATCGTTTTTCACATTTTTGATGATTAGCGTTCTTGTTGGGTCATTCTCTTCCAAAGGCGGACAAGAGAGGCTTTTTTTCGGCAGTCTTGCTTCCGGGCGCTCCTCTTTTGGAAGCCATGGAGTCAGCGACACAGGCCACAGGGCAAGTTTTTTCTGGACGGCGTTTTTGCAGTAATATGCGACTCTCTCATTTTTGTCGTTTACATAGTAGGTAAACCAGCCGCCCGCCAAATCCTGCTCCGAAGAGAAAAGTGTGGGTGGAGTGAGTCCGTTGAATATCCACGCTCGTTTTTCAACTCTGCAGTTTGTGTCACCATCGTCAAGCGTTTGACCGCTTGGCCAGCATATATTTTTCACGCTTACGGATTCTGGTTTTTCGTCCAAATAGTCATTCAGTAAAAATGAGTTTGTTTGTCTGC
Organism: Campylobacteraceae bacterium; assembly: GCA_031282125.1. Classification (GTDB taxonomy): domain Bacteria; phylum Campylobacterota; class Campylobacteria; order Campylobacterales; family Campylobacteraceae; genus JAIRKW01. The sequence continues at coordinate 892 of JAITEH010000171.1, read as the reverse complement.
TTTTAAGGTAATTATTTATTTGATACAAAAACGGAACGGCTGTTGCTGCGCCGAACTGTTCAGGTACAGGCGTGCCGTCGGGTCGTCCTACCCAAACGCCGATGATGTATTTTGAGCTTATACCCACAGCCCATGCGTCTCTCATGCCATAACTCGTCCCCGTTTTGTATGCGAAAGACAAAAATCCGCGTCTGTAAAACGCTGGGTCTGCTTCGCCTGAGAGCATTCGTCTTGTTATCCATGCCGCGCCCGCGTCCGTGAAATCATACTCTACCAAAGGGTCGCTTTCAAGGTATCTTAATGGAGAGATTTTGCCGCCTCTTGCAAATGCGCTGTATGCGCTTACCAATTGATCCAAGCTAATGCCTGCACCTCCCAAAATGACGGCTAAATTCGGCTCCGAGTACGGCGGCAGTTTGAGATTTATATCGGCGTTTGAGAGTTTTGCCATAAATTTTTTAGCTCCATAGGATTCGAGCAGTTGAACGGCTGGCAGATTCAAAGATTTGCCAAGAGCATCCGATGCGCTTACCGCTCCTGAAAAAGCCGTATTGAAATTTTCGGGAGCGTAGCCGTAGATTCTGGGCGTGTCTTGAAGAAGCGATTCGGAGTGTATCAACCCCTCGTCTATCGCCAAAGCATAGACAAATGGCTTCAGCGTTGAACCCGGAGACCTCACGGCATTTACCATATCCACATGCCCGAAGCGGCTCTCGTCGTTAAAATCTATAGAACCCACATACGCCTTAACGGACATATCCGTGTGATCTACCACCAGCATAGCCAAAGAGGTGGATGGGTGCAGGGCTGATTTTGCGTTCAATGCCATCTCTTCAAGGTTTTGCTGCATGGAGGCGTCTATATTTGTCTTGATAATCCTCTCGTTTGTCAT
>JAITEH010000164.1 GCA_031282125.1 Campylobacteraceae bacterium | reverse complement strand
TGCGTGCTTATCTTACAGTTCAGCTCGCCTTTGCCTTTTTCGTTGCCTTTTTTTTGGGCGTTAAAAGCCGTCAAATCGTCTTTAAATTCGCTGATTAACAACTCTTTATCGTCAGTAGCGTAAAGCTTCTTGCCTTTTCCTTCGTATAAAAGCTCTTTTTTTTGCATTTTATTTCCTTTATTTTTTAGCTGTGATATTTAAAACTTTTATGATATCAACCGCACTTTTTAATTGCAAATCTTTTAACAGATCGCTTTGTGAGATGACAGCTTCTTGTTTTTTTGTATTATTGGCGCTGTTTTTCGCATTGCCGTCGATTTTAGTAAGTTCGCTTTCAAGGTGTTTTTTCAAGTCCGACTCTTTGATGCTGAACTCATTTTCGTTGCTTGGCACAGCCGCAGCATGTACCAATACGTCGGGCTTAACGCCAGTTGCTTGTATCGTGCGTCCGCTTGGCAGATAGTACCTTGCTACCGTTAGTTTGACTGCTTCGGTTTGAGATTCGTTGAGCGGGATTATCTGCTGTACGCTTCCTTTGCCGAATGTATTTTCACCGACTATCACCGCACGTTTCAAATCCTGCAGCGCGCCGCTTACTATTTCGCTGGCAGACGCGCTTCCGCCGTTTACCAAAACGACCATCGGAGCTTTTGTAGATACGCTTTTTTTGGCTTTGTAGATTTTATCGTCAGCCGCGTTGCGTCCTTTTTGTGAGACTATCGTGCCGCTGTCCACAAAAATATCGGTCAATTTTACAGCTTGGTCTAGTAAACCGCCGGGGTTATTGCGCACATCCAATATAACGCCGTTTATATCTTTGTGTTTTTTGAGAGCCTCTTCGGTCTGTTCGGCTACGTTTTTGTCAAAATTTGTAACTCTTACGTAGAGTATCTTCTCATCTTCTATCATTTTGGTATAGACGGATTCGACCTTTATCATATCTCTTACGATATCAAATGAGAGCGGTTTGTTTTCGCCTTTTCTGACGATAGCGATTTTGACGGCAGTGTTTGGCGCGCCGCGCATCAAAGACACCGCTTCGTCAATTGTCATACCTATCGTCGAGCGGTTATCAATCTTCAAAATGACGTCTCCCGACTGCAACCCAGCTCTATCGGCAGGAGTGCCTTCGATAGGCGCTATAATGGTAACAGCCGCATCTTTCATGCCTATCGTTATACCAAGTCCGCCGAACTCGCCTTCGGTTTGCGTTTTGAAATCCTGAAAACTTTTCTCATCAAGATAAGCAGAATGGGCGTCAAGATTGGTCAGAAGTCCTTCGAGCGATTTTGTGATAATCTCGTCAAGCTTCAAGTCGTCTACATAAACGTCTTCAACTATGTCCAAAACTCTTTTATATTTTGAGAGCGACTCATAACGACTTTCACTCTTGATAGCAGTGCTATTTGTAATATTGTCAGCCAAAAGCGAATTTGTCAAAACGGATATTGTTATGAAAGCAGTAAAAAACCCCAAAGCAGATAATTTAAAATTTTTCATTAATTTTATAAACTCCTCGCAGCTTGTAAAATTTTAAAGAATAGCGATTATAATGCAAATTCTCTAAAAAGTAAGTTAAAAACAGGCTCTTCGTCAAAAGATAAAAATTCACAACTCTAATAAAATTTTTGCAATAATCTTGACATCACAACACTCAATGTTGTATAATCTTTACAACAAAAAACAAGGAGAAAAATATGCAATCACTATTTGAAAAATTAACTCATCAAATGACCGCCGCATTAGAGAGCGCGATATCTCTTTCGCTTCATGCGAAAAATGCGGAAGTAAAACCTCTGCATGCAGTGTGGTCGCTTCTTACGAACTCAAACTCCATCTTAAATCAAGTTTTCAACAAAATGAATGTCGATAAAAGCGCGCTTGAGCTTGAAATAAAAAGCGAAATAGACAAGTACCCCAAAGCGTCCAATCTTACCAAAGAGAGTATCAAACTCTCGCGCGAACTTGTGGAGTCTTTGCAAAATGCCGAAGGATTGATGCAAGAGATTGGGGACAGCTTCTTAGCCGTCGATACGTGGCTTTTATCCATCATAGACAGAAGCGAGATAAAAGAGATATTCAAAAAATTCATAGATTTGCTGGAGTTTAAAAAAACCGTTCAGGCGTTAAGGGGTGGCAAAAAAATAGACAAGCAAAGCGCGGATGAAAATCTGGAAGCTTTGTCAAAATACGGCATAGATTTGACCGCAAAAGCCGTAGAAAACGCATTAGATCCCGTCATCGGCAGAGATGAAGAGATACATAGGATGATGCAGATACTCATCAGAAAAACAAAAAACAATCCGATACTTTTAGGAGAACCGGGAACTGGAAAAACGGCTATAGTGGAAGGATTGGCGCAGCGCATCATCAAAAAAGAGGTGCCGATTTCACTGCAAAACAGGCGCGTCATCACGCTTGACATGAGCGCGCTTATCGCAGGTGCAAAATATAGAGGCGAATTTGAAGACAGACTAAAAGCCGTCATAGACGAAGTAAAAAGTGCGGGAAATGTGATACTTTTTATAGATGAGATTCATACTATCGTAGGAGCTGGGGCAAGCGAGGGAAGCATGGACGCTGCGAATATACTAAAACCCGCTCTTGCTAGAGGAGAACTTCATACTATCGGAGCTACAACGCTCAAAGAGTACAGAAAATATTTTGAGAAAGACGCCGCTTTGCAAAGAAGATTTCAGCCCATAAATGTAAGCGAACCAAACATCAACGAAGCTTTACAGATTTTGCGCGGCATCAAAGAGAGGCTTGAAGCCCATCATGGAGTATCCATCATGGACAGCGCATTAGTCGCGTCGGCAAAACTTTCAAGCAGATATATAACGGATAGATTTTTGCCCGACAAAGCCATAGATTTGATAGATGAAGCGGCGGCTGAGCTTAAAATGCAGATAGAGAGCGAACCTATCGAGTTAAACGCCGTCAAAAGAGAGATAAGCTCCTTGCATGTGGAAAAAGAGGCTTTGAAAATGGAAGACAGCAAGAAAAATGAGCAAAGGCTTAAAGAGATAGAAAAAGAGCTTTCAAACGCCGGTGAAAAAAGAAGGTCTCTTGAGAGTCAGTTTGAAAATGAAAAAGCGGTATTTAACAAACTCTCATCTCTAAAATCCGAAATAGACGCCGCCAAACGCGAAGTAGAGTTCGCCGAGCGGGAGGGCGACTACAACAAAGCGGCAAAGATTAAGCATGGAACGATACCAGAGCTCAATAAAAAAGAGGATGAGATCAAACAGACTTGGGATAGGATGGTGCAAAACGGAACGCTTCTTAAAAATCATGTAGATGAAGAGATGATAGCAGGCATCGTAAGCAAATGGACGGGGATACCCGTAAGCAAAATGCTTGCGAGCGAAAAAGAGAAAGTTTTGGCTGTGGAAGAGCATTTGAGGGCTGAAGTCGTTGGACAGGACGAGGCTATCCATGCTATAGGCCGCGCTATCAAAAGAAATAAAGCTGGACTTAGCGAAACGGATAAACCTATAGGCAGTTTTTTGTTTTTGGGACCCACAGGCGTGGGAAAAACTCAAAGCGCAAAAGCTCTGGCGAAGTTTTTATTTGACAGTGAAAAGGCGCTTTTGAGATTTGACATGAGCGAATACATGGAAAAACACACCGTAAGCCGTCTTGTCGGAGCACCGCCGGGATACATCGGATACGAGGAAGGCGGACAGCTTACGGAAGCCGTGAGAAGAAAACCTTACAGCGTTATATTGTTTGACGAGATAGAAAAGGCACATCCTGATGTTTTCAATATACTTTTGCAGGTTTTGGACGACGGACGGCTAACGGACAATAAAGGCGTTACGGTTGATTTTAAAAATACGATTATTATCCTGACTTCAAATATAGCAAGCGCAAAAATCATGGAAACCGAGGGCGAGGCGAGAAGAGCGGCGGTTTTGGGTGAACTCAAAAACTATTTTAAGCCTGAGTTTTTAAATAGACTCGACGATATCGTGATATTTAATCCTTTAAATGAGGACGGTTTGCGAGAAATCGTAAATATCATGTTTTTAGATATCAAGAAAAAACTTGAGGCAAAATCCATCGAAGCGAGCCTGACAAAAGAGGCTGCCAATCTTATAGCAGAAGCTGGATTTGACACCGTTTACGGCGCAAGACCGTTAAGACGCGCTTTGTATGAGCTTGTGGAGGATAGACTCGCAGAACTTTTACTGGAAGACAGACTGCATGAGGGCGAAAGAGTAAAAATAGACGCTAAAGAGGGCAAGATAGATATTATAATTGAGAGTTAATTTGGTCGGCATTTGCCGACCAAGTTTTATAATTAATGATAGGATATATAAAAACTGTTGAAAAACTCATTGCTCTTTCAGCCTCACGCCTTCAAAAAATTTGTCGTATTGGGATTGAATGTTATTAAAAATATCAATATCATCTAAATAATAAGAAAAATAAAAATCCTCGCCTTTATACACGACATGTTTATCTACAAGGTCATTTCGTGATTTTGTTATGCAACTATATATTTCGGCTTCCCAATTGTTTATTTTTTGAGTTGCTTTTTCTAAAGATTCATCACAATATATCTTTAAAGCCTCCAAAGTATTATCAGTAAAGTTGTCTAATATTATCATGGGCAAAACAGTGTATTCTTCATTGTTAAAAAAGTGAAAAAAGAAAGAGTTATTAAATAATAAACTTTTACTTAAATCAACAGGAATTCCGACAAAGAATAATAGATTATCATCTCTATACTGACCAATCCAATGAAACTTTGGCACATCAATGATGAAGTTTTTTGTTTCAAACTTGGACTGACGAAAAATATTATTTGAAAAATAACCTGTATGTTTAGGATAAATTATACCTGATACGATAAGCACTATGCCTATAGTACAAATAATGCATTTTATAATTTTTTTATTCACAATGCTCCTTTACCGTTTTGCCCTACTTCCATAATTGTCATATATTATTGAAAAATTGCTCATTTCTTTACTTGTCTTCTTTTTTCTTTGTCTTGTATTCGTTTGGCTATTCTTTGCTGTTTTGAGATTTCATATAATTTACGCTTTTTGCGTTTTTTTAATTGCTGATGCACAAAAAATATTAATAAAAGTATAAGGGATATCAAAAATAGTGAGTGAATTGATATGGAAATCCAGTAGTCGGCATCACCTGGCGTTGCATAGTGCTCGGTATGCCGCAAAAAACATTGATTTGTATCTACACATCTAATAATATTATAAGCAGGAAAAAATATTAGCAATATTATGCAGATAATTTCTATTGAATTAATACTTTTAGAGATTTTATTTCTTTCCAAAGAACTCATCAGATGAAATAATGACAAAATAAAAAGTATCGTAAATAATGCTACAAATGACCAATACTCATATGCCGTATCTTGAGAATTATCGGCAAAATAAATCTTATGAATAAGCAAAGCTGTTGCTAAAAATACACTGAATAATGACCTAAGAATATCATCAGTTTCATCCGAACATAACTTTTTCGATAGAAAACTTGATTTATTACTCATCTTTTACTGCAACTATTAAGGAGATCACTGCATTCATGTTCTTCACCTATGCATTTATGGTCTGACAAAAAACTGCATAAAGCCTTTTTTACTTTAGGATTTACATCTTTATATTTTCTATACACATTAAATACTTTATCATGATCTTTTTCTATAAAATAGTAATAGTTTAGCAGCTTTTTGACCGCAGTAGTGTTACTGTTTTCAGCCGATATATGCAGCTCTTTAATCTCCTGTTCGGATAGTTTGAAGTGAAAATCTGATATATAATTTAAAGAGATTAAAATTATAAAATACGATATGCTGATGAAAAAAAGTATCACAAAGGATCTTTCTATTTTAATCATACAGATAAAATTGACAAAGTCTTTCTTCATGATTCCAACCTCCCAACTCATCAATACAGCGTTCAACTTTCCGAAAATCAATCCCGAAAGTAATATAATACAAAAATATAATTGTTGACACCAAGCAAAAGAAAAATATAAATAACTTAAGAATAATCTCTATAAACTTTGCAGCGATAAATGATATGCTCATTGTTTATTCCTTGCCGTTTTTATCCTGTGCTATTTGTACGCTATATCTACTTTTCTGACATTCCATCTTGCGCCATTTGCATTTTAATCATCAAATCAATCAATCTCTCATTTAAATCAATATTTGTGATATTATATCTGTTTTCCAATTCTGTTTCAAAATCTTCACAATTTTCGCCGAGTTTAAACGAATCCATATCGTAGAAATATTGTATTTTATCGCTTGGTCTTAAGTAGCACATTTTAACTTTAAAATATTTCTCTATCATTTGATAAAGTTCCAAAACTATCTCTTTGCTGATATCGTTTTTTACGATATCGCCGTCAATAGCTTGTTTTGAAAAATCAATAGTTTTTTTACTTTTAGTAATTTTTCTTTTATTGTATATAATTGATAGTTTGATTACTACAAATATAACCACAAACAAAATGCAAAAAAGTTTGTAATTATTATCTAGTTGCCACATTTTTCCTCATTATCAAAGGTTTAAAAAGACTCCAAGCACTTATATATTCTCTTTCATTATCTTACCATACGCCAAATAAAACGGCAATTTTGCAAAAGATACAGGCGCGTTTTATTGCTATATAAATGAAAAAATTTTACAATACCGCTTTTAAAAATAACAAGCAAGGAGAAAACATGGCAAAACATAAATTTCAAACAGAAGTTACGCAGCTTCTAAATCTCATGATTCACTCTTTATACTCAAATAAAGAGATTTTTTTAAGAGAGCTTATATCAAACGCTTCCGATGCGCTTGATAAATTAAACTATCTCTCACTCACAGACGAAAAATACAAAGGCTTAAAATACGAGCCGAAAATCACCATCATCGCGGACAAAAACGCAAATACTTTGACTATTGAAGACAGCGGCATCGGCATGAATGAAGAGGATTTGATAAACAACCTCGGCACAATCGCCAAAAGCGGCACAAAATCATTCGTAGAACATCTCAGCGGAGACGCCAAAAAAGACTCTTCTTTGATAGGACAGTTCGGCGTTGGATTTTACTCTGCTTTCATGGTCGCCGACAAAATAGAAGTTTTGAGCAAAAAAGCGCTTGAAGAAGACGCTTATCTATGGAGCAGCAGCGCCGAAAGCGACTACAGCATCAAAAAAGCCAAAAAAGAGCTTCATGGAACATCTATAACTTTGCATATCAAAAAAGATGAAAGCGAATTTTTGGAAAGTTACAGGATAGAGTCTATCATCAAGAAATATTCAAACCACATCCCTTTTGGCATTTACATGGACAAGGAGGAGTATGTCCCGAGCGAAGAAGAAGGCAAAGAGGGAAAAACGGAGATAAAACATACCCAAATCAACAAAGCTTCCGCACTTTGGAGAGTAGCCAAATCAGCCATAAAAGACGACGAATATAGGGATTTTTACAAGCAAATCTCGCATGACAGTCAAGACCCTTTCTTGTGGATTCACACAAAAGCGGAGGGAACGCTTGAGTATAACACGCTTTTTTATATACCTAAAAACGCGCCGTTTGATCTTTTCAGAGTGGATTATCAGTCGGGCATCAAACTGTATGTAAAAAGAGTTTTTATAACCGACGACGACAAAGAGTTGATGCCGACATATCTGCGTTTTGTCAGAGGAGTTATAGACGCTGAGGATTTGCCGCTCAATGTAAGCCGCGAGATTTTACAGCAAAACAGAACCCTCACAGCTATCAAAAAAGCCTCTGTGAAAAAGATTTTGAGCGAACTTAATAAACTAAAAGAGAGCGACAAAGAGAAATTTACGGAGTTTTTCAAAACATTCGGCAAAGTGCTTAAAGAAGGGCTTTACGCTGATTATGAAAACAAAGATGCGCTTTTGGATCTCATGCTCTTCAAATCCAGTAAAAAAGATACGCTTGTGAGTCTGAAAGAGTACAAAGAGGGCATGAAAGAGGGTCAAAAAAGTATCTATTATATAACTGGCGAAAATGAAGCTATGCTTAAAAACTCGCCTTTGATTGAGCAGTTCAAAAAGCAGGATATCGAAGTTTTGCTGCTTGATGAAGAGGTGGACGCTATAGTCATTCCGACAGTTTCCGA
>JAITEH010000124.1 GCA_031282125.1 Campylobacteraceae bacterium | reverse complement strand
TCAATCTGTTCTGCTTTAGTAAGATAACGACCCTTAGGATAAGAAAATCCCGTGCAATGCAATATAACTACGATACAAATCAAAAGAAAAGCTATACCGTTGAATTTTAGGAATTTTTTGTAAAAGATATATATGAATAGAGTATGAATAATAAGATAAGCTACATACGGCATATAAAATATAGAGCCGAAAAAAAACATTAAAAAATCACCCGCATAATCATAATATATTTTCATATATAGAAAAAAAATCAATGTAGCGATAAAACAGAAAAATGATAACATCGAAAATGATATATGTTTTTTAAGACTTTTGTCTTTCTTGCTTTCTGTTGTTATTTTTTCAATCATGAATCTTCACCTTAATTGCCAATCTCAAAATCTCTATAAAGATAAAGCTAAGTATTGACTCTATAGTCAAATCATTGCATGTGTAAACCTTGCTTGGATTAAAAGCGCTCATTTGTTACTCCTAATTTAAAAGTCTTTTTTTTCAAAAAAATCATCATCAGATGAATATGTAGCACCACTTGAATACACATCATAATATTTCCAGCTATCCATAGAAGTTGTCATATCATAAAGTTTTTTAGAGTAAACAGCCCCAACTACCGTAGATCCAAATATGCGTTCAAAATGTGGATTGCTTTTTCTTCTATACTGATAAAGTTCGCAATCATCAGGTCTTTCGTCAGTAAAGCATTGAGGATACTCTTCTTTTAACTTTTCAAAAGTATATGGACATTTTTCTTTTTTATGTTTGCGCTCATAATCATAACAAACAGTATGCAAATAACCTTTCAAGCCGATATCAATCTGTTCTGCTTTGGTAAGATAACGACCCTTAGGATAAGAAAATCCCGTGTAGTTTAGTATAGCGATGATAAAGATTAAAATGAAAGCTATGATATTAAATTTTAAAATTTTTTTGTAAAAGATATATACAAATAGAGTGTGAATAATAAGATAAGCTACATACGGCGTATAAAAATCAAAGCCGAAAATAAACATTAAAATGTTTACCGTATCGTCGTAAAATATCTTTATGCATATATAAAAAACCAATGTAGCGATAAAACAGAAAAATGATAACATTGAAAATGATATATGTTTTTTAAGACTTTTGTCCTTCTTGCTTTCTGTTGCTATTTTTTCAATCACGAGTTTTTGTCTCCACAATCAAAATTTACCGAGACAGGAGTTAAAAGCAGTAAAATCTTTTTCATGAAATCACCCCATTAAATTATGGAAATAAAATTATACTTGTTTAAACTAAAATATTTACTTTAGTCATGCACAACTTCGCGGCGGTTAAACTAACATTTAAAACTGTATCTTGTAAACTCTTCCGTCATTTGTCGTCGCTTCGCCCATTCCGTTTTTTGTCCAGCTTCGCAGCATAATCGCTATCTCCATCTTTAAAGATGAAGTTTCACTTGTCAAAAGGGCGTATTTTTTACTCTCCGCACCGAAATTTATCCCCATGCCAATACCGCCGAAACTTCCGCCTCTGCGATATCTGCCGCCAGAGGAGTAACCTATGGTATTGCCAAATGTTACCGTGCCGTCATCATCAAATGAGCTGTATTTACCTTTTAGTATTTCGCCGTCTTCCATGGTAACGGTTACTATTTGGTCTTTTTCATCAAAGACACCCTTCAAAACGCCGTCTGTGTTGAATCCGACAAGCGCGATATCATGCTTTAATGCGCAGCCTGCAAGCAAAAACAGCGCGCTTATAAGTAATAGAACATGCTTCATGAGTCGTCCTTTTTCATTTTGATGTAAACTTATATTTTAGCACACTTTGTGTAACCAACAGACTTTAATATCATTTTTTAATTTAATTTTAGCTATCATTTGCACTATTTTACGTAAGGATTTTATATGAAAAAGAGTGTTAAAAAAGTAGTTTTAGCATATTCAGGCGGACTTGATACGAGTATTATTTTAAAATGGCTTCAAGACGAATACAAATGCGAAGTAGTAACTTTCACAGCGGATATAGGTCAAGGCGAAGAGCTTGAGCCTGCGCGCCAAAAAGCGCTTTCTTTGGGGATAAAACCTGAAAACATTTTTATAGAAGATTTGAAAGAGGAGTTTGTAAGAGATTTTGTATTTCCTATGTTTAGAGCAAACGCTATTTACGAGGGCGAATATCTTTTGGGAACTTCCATAGCGCGTCCTTTGATAGCAAAAAGACAAGCCCAGATTGCGGCTCTTACAAATGCAGACGCCGTATCTCACGGAGCGACGGGAAAAGGAAACGACCAAGTAAGATTTGAGATAGGATATCTGAAGTTTAATCCTGATTTGACGATTATAGCTCCATGGAGAGAGTGGGATTTGAATTCGCGCGAAAAACTTTTGCAATACGCGCAAAAACACGGCATAAGCATAGAAAAAAAAGGTAATAAATCGCCCTACTCCATGGATGCAAATTTACTGCATATCTCATACGAGGGATTGGTCTTGGAAGATCCAAATCAAGAACCGGAAGAGAGCATGTGGAGATGGACGGTAAATCCCGAAAAAGCGCCAAATGAGCCTGAAATCATTGAAATCGAATACAAAAACGGCGACCCAGTGAAATTAAACGGCAAAACATTAACTCCAGCGCAAATGCTTACAAAGTTAAATGAACTCGGCGCAAAACACGGCATAGGAAGACTTGATATCGTCGAAAACAGATATGTCGGTATGAAATCACGCGGATGTTACGAGACTCCGGGCGGCACGATAATGCTTAAAGCGCATAGAGCGGTAGAGAGCATAACGCTTGACAGAGAAGCGGCGCACTTGAAAGATGAATTCATACCGCGCTACGCCTCTTTGATATATAATGGATTTTGGTTCAGCCCAGAGCGCGAAATGCTCCAAGCTGCCATCGACAAATCTCAAGAGAGTGTCAATGGAACGGTAAGAGTCAAGCTTTACAAAGGAAATGTGATAATTATAGGCAGGGATTCAAAAACCGACAATCTATTTAACCAAGCGTTTTCGACTTTCGAAGAAGATGAAGTTTATAACCAAAAAGATGCGGCTGGATTTATAAAACTAAACGCTCTTAGATTCATCATCAGCGGAAAAAACAAAAAATTGCAGGGCAAAAACTAATAGACATATTATAATGAAAGGAGATTTATGAAAGTTTTATTGATTAAAGATGTAAAAGGACTTGGAAAAATAGGAGAGATAAAAGAGGTCAAAGACGGCTACGGCAAGAATTTTCTTTTAGGCAAAGGATTTGCAAAGCTTGCGACAAACGACGTTGTGCGTCAATACGAAGCTGAACAGAAAAGAAAAGCTGCCGAGGTAGAAGCTGAGATAGAGAAATTAAAAAATATAGATAAGATGCTTAACAATATAAAGCTTACCGTCAAGCGCTCTTTGGGAGCAAACGGAAGTCTCTTTGGCGCAGTTACGAAAGA
>JAITEH010000158.1 GCA_031282125.1 Campylobacteraceae bacterium | reverse complement strand
GCTTTTGTATGCGACGCGCTTAACGTTCCGTTTTTTATACTTCGCGCGATAAGCGATGCGGCGGATGCGAAAGCGGGTTTTGATTTTGACGAATTTTTGCAGAGCAGCTCGAAAATAAGCGCTGATTTTATTGTCGCTATGCTTGATAAGATGAGTTAAACATGGAAGAGATAAATATAAGCAAATCAATCCTGCGCTCTATGGGCAGGGCAAATGCAAAATACGACCTCATTACGCAGGGTGACAGAGTGCTGTTGGGACTTAGCGGCGGCAAAGATTCGCTCTCTTTGGCACATGCTCTTAAACACATGCAAAAAGTTGCGCCTTTTGACTTTGAGTTCGAAGCCGCGACCGTGACTTACGGCATGGGCGAGGATTTGAATATTTTGCATAAACACTGCGAGCAGTACGAGATAAAACATACCATCATAGATACGTCGATTTTTGAGCTGGCAAAAGATAAAATACGCAAAAACTCCTCATTTTGCAGCTTTTTCTCACGCATGAGAAGAGGCGCTTTATATACTTACGCGCTTGAAAACGGCTTCAATAAACTTGCCTTAGCGCACCATCTTGACGATGCGGCGGAGAGTTTTTTCATGAACTTCATGAATAACGGAACCCTGCGCTCAATGCCTCCGATATACAAAGCCGACAACGGTTTGGTTGTTATCCGCCCGCTCATACATGTAAGAGAGAGGCAGCTTAGAGATAACGCTCTTTTAAATAACCTGCCGACGATAGGCGACGAGGCGTGCCCCGCTATGCGCTTTGATGTAAAGATGCCTCATGCAAGATACGAGACAAAAGAGCTTTTGGCAAATCTCGAAAAAGCTCATCCAAGCCTTTTTGTCTCTTTAAAAGGCGCGTTTGAAAAAGTGCAGGTAAACAGTTTCTGCCAAAAAGAGTTTTTGGAAAGTTAGAACCAAAGAAATTTTTGGCAAGACGTTTGTCTTAGATTTCGAAGATGTGATGGAAGTAAAATAGTAATGATGACAGATGAACTGCTTAGTGAAAAAATAGGCAAATATCAGACCGATTTTTCGCCCAAAATCCACTTTTCCATAAGGAGACGGCGATGATAGACGATTTGTTGCAGCTCCAAGAAGAGATTTACAGAAGAGTATATGAAGAGTGGGGCGAGTACATGTGGTGGTCGCCGCGAGTGAGTTTTACCAAAATGCCGAATGAATTGTATGAGATTACTTACTATGGCAGAGGATATGACTCCAATGATGCGTTAGAAGATATCGACAACAGCGATTTTGGCTTTGCCGCGCTGTTGGAGCTGCTCGCCAAACACGCCTCCAAGATAAAATCTCTTATTTTCACAGGGGACGACGAGGGCGAAAACGGAACAAGAAATCTGGATTTTACAAGACTTATAAATACTAAAGCAGTGTTTCCTAATCTCACGGATTTTAAGGTGCGCCTCACAGACCCCGCAGACCACAATCAAACGATAATCGCCGAAAGTTATGACGAAAACGGGCAGATTGCCGCACTGGTATCCATGATGCCAAATTTGGAAGTTTTGCAAGTTCCCTCTGCGCCGAATGAGGATTTTTTCAAACTTGAAAATTTGAAACTTAAAATGTTAATCGTACAGGCGGGATACAATACGCAGGATTTCATAAAAAATTTGGCGCGTTGCGATAATCTAAAAAACCTCAATGTTCTGGATTATACAAATATCCTTTGGGATGTTGATAATATCGGGACAAAATACGAGGATTATAAGCTGCTCTTTGAATCCGACTTCTTTGCCAACCGCAGACATTTTGTTTTTACATTAAGAGACGGCAATTTGACGCCCGAACAGCTTTTGGAGCTTCGCGGCATAAGAAAGATACAATTTTTACATGTGGGCTGCAAAGGCGGTAAATGGGTGGGTTATGACGGATAAAGGCAAAACTTTTTACGACATACCCGAGGTGCAAAATAACCGCTGGAAGATTTTTATCAGCGTCTCTTTATTTACGTTCATGGCTACGCTGGACGGCAGTATCGTAAGTATCGCGCTTCCTACAATCGCCGAAAGCCTTGATATCCCAATGAACAAATCCATTTGGATAGTCGCCGTTTACATGATAATCATCTGTACGTTTTTGGCGTTGTTCGGCAAAGTCAGCGATATAGTCGGCAAAATAAAAATCTTTCGCATAGGCACGGTCGTATTTGTCGGCGGCACATTTTTGGCTGGGTTTGCAGTCTCTTTGGAGACGCTTATTTTGGCGCGCGTTGTGCAGGCTTTGGGCGCGAGTATGACGATGTCCACCAATCTTGGCATTATCACGGAGATTTTCAAGCCGCAGGATAGAGGCAAAGCGCTCGGGTTTATAGGCTCGGTCGTGTCGCTAGGAAGCATAACGGGTCCGAGTGCGGGCGGTATCATCGTGCATTATCTCTCGTGGTCGTATGTATTTTGGCTTAACGTTCCATTCGGGCTTTTGACGCTTCTGCTTGGATTCAAATATCTGCCAAAAGACATCTCAAAAATAAAAAGCAGCGTTGATTTCACGGGCTTTTTTATCTATGCGGCGGCGATTATACTGTTTTTTGGCTCCATGTTCATGGGGCAGGAAGCTGGATTTGACAGGCTCTCGATACAAATACCGCTTGTTTTTTCGCTGCTCTTGGCACTGTTTTTTATCAAATACGAATACGGCAAAGCTTCGCCGCTGATAGAGTTGGCGATATTTAAAAACAAAACTGTAACCGTGGGGCTCATCTGCGCTTTTATAGTTTTTGGCGCAAACTTCTTTTTTGCTATTTTGATGCCTTTTTACCTGCAAACGGCAAGAGGTTACTCTCCAAGCGCGGCAGGGTTTATCATGATGGCTTTTCCTATCGTTATGGTGATAGGCGCGCCGATAGTCGGAAGTTTTATATATAAGCTTGGAGCAGGCAGATTGACGATAGTCGGGCTAAGTCTCATAGCGCTTGTAAATTTCCTGCTTATTTTCATCACGATAGATATGAATATCGCTTATTTCAT
>JAITEH010000049.1 GCA_031282125.1 Campylobacteraceae bacterium | reverse complement strand
TGCATGGTGATTTCGTCAGGATATACGAATTTGCCGACGCTTGCCGTTACGTCTTTTGGCACGTCTATATGTACGGGCCCTGGTCTTCCCGTGCTTGCTATATAAAAAGCCTCTTTTAGTATGCGCGGCAGTTCTTCGATGTTTTTTACAAGATAGTTGTGTTTGACACATGGACGTGAAATACCCACAGCGTCAATCTCTTGAAAAGCGTCCGTGCCTATCATGCTGATGGCTACCTGCGCGCTTATCAGAACCAAAGGAGTAGAATCCATATAAGCCGTCGCAAGTCCCGTCACGGCATTTGTAAATCCCGGCCCGCTTGTAACAAGCGCAACGCCGACTTTGCCTGAAGCTCTTGCATAACCGTCTGCCGCATGGACAGCCGCCTGCTCGTGCCTTGTCAGTATATGCTCAAAATATTTTTGTTTGTAAATCTCGTCATAAACATTAAGCATCGCTCCGCCTGGATATCCAAAAACAACTTCAACGCCCTCTTTGTGCAGCGCTTCAATAATCATTTGCGAACCGTTTATCTCCATTGTATCTCCTGCAAATTCAGATAAATCGTGTAAAATTCAAGATTATAACCAAAAAAGTCTAAATCCCCGATATGTTTTATTTGAAGATACTCTTTTTATTCTATATTGTTTCACTTTGGAATAAAATCACCCTCTTTTACGAGTTTAAAACATTTTTTGATATAATCAAAGTTCCAATTTTATAACAAGGTAAACGAAAAATGCTGCTCGGAGTCAATATAGATCATATAGCTTATTTAAGGGAATCCAGACGCACGAATGACCCAAATCCGCTTGACGCTCTGCCGATTTTGAAAAAATGTCTGGTTGACCAGATAACTATCCATCTGCGCGAAGATAGACGCCATATACATGACGAAGATTTGTTTGAAATAATAAAAACGGCGTATATACCTGTAAATTTGGAGTGCTCCTTAGGCGATGAGATAATAGAAAAAGCTCTCAAAGCAAAACCTGCGCGCGTTACTTTAGTGCCTGAAAAACGCGAAGAGGTTACTACTGAGGGCGGCTTGGATATCAAAAAACAGTTTGAAAAACTAAAACTTGCATGCAAAGAGTTTAAAAAAGAGGGAATTGACGTTTCTTTGTTTATCGATCCCGATTTGGAGTCAGTGAATCTCTCAAGCGATTTGGGAGTTAAATGGGTAGAACTTCACACGGGAAAATATGCAAATATCTACGCTATGCTCTACACAAATCTGCGCCATACACATAACTCCATCAAAGAGCTTGAGTTAAGCCCAGAAAAACTTCATATACTTTTGGAAAAATCCGTAAAAGAGATCATTAACGCCGCAGTTGAAGCGGATAAACTTGGACTCTTGGTCGCCGCAGGTCATGGACTGAACTACTATAATGTGAAAAATATAGCGGAAATAAAAGAGATAAAAGAGCTCAATATCGGACAAAGTATCATCGCAAGAAGTATTTTTTGGGGGCTTGAAGAGGCGATTATGAAAATGCAGGAACAGTTGAAAGCGTTTGCATGAAGAAAATAGCGGTAAGCATAGGCGATTTGAACGGTATAGGTCTTGAGATAGCTTTGAGAGCTCATGAAGAGGTGAAAACTCTGTGCGAGCCAATTTATTGCATCAACGAAACAATGCTTCAATGGGGCGCGGCTCTTTTGGGGCTTAATGTGCCGATGGATTTTAACACGGTCGAGTGCGCTGAAGAGTTTTTTGAGATAACGCCGGGAATCGTCAGCGAAAAAGCGGGCAAAGCTTCGTTTGATTCGTTCGTAACGGCAGTCGCTTTAGCAAAATCAAATAACGCAGACGCTATAGTCACGCTCCCTATCAACAAAGAGGCTTGGAGCAGAGCCGACATAGTCTATAAAGGACACACCGACGCGCTTGAAGATATGACGGGCAGCGATGCTATCATGATGCTTGGATGCGACAAACTTTTTACGATACTTTTTACTCATCATATACCGCTCAAAGATGTGAGTGAACATATCAAAACGAAAGCTTTGACAAGATTTCTCTTACAAACCTACGAATCTCTCAAGGTAAAAAATATCGGCGTTTTGGGATTTAATCCTCATGCGGGTGATGGCGGAGTATTGGGAGATGAAGAGATAAAAATAACAAAAGCGATAGCAAGGGCAAACGACGAACTTGACAAAAATGTCTTTTTCGGCCCTCTTGTGCCTGACGCCGCTTTCACGCCAAAAAGCCTTGAGAGATGCGCTCATTTTGTCTGCATGTATCATGATCAAGGTCTGATACCGCTGAAAGCTTTGTATTTTGAAGAGAGTATAAATGTAACTCTGAATCTTCCGCTGATTCGCACTTCGGTTGATCATGGAACCGCGTTTGATATAGCGTACAAAGACAAAAACCCTTCGCTGAAAAGCTACATCAACGCTGTCAAAGAGGCTGTGAGACTGAGCGATAAAATGCCCGTGCTGGATTTTTGAGAGTTTAAAATAAGGGGTGATGATGTATAAGATTTTTATCTTTTTAGCGCTTTTCATTTCGATAAGTGCTGGAGCTGACAGCGCCAATGTTACAGACCCGTTGGACGACCACGATTTAACTTGCGAAGAGATGAGAGCTCATCCAGAGCTATTTGAAGAAGGCATTGATTTAGGTTCGGGTTCAGGTTCGCCAAATAAAGTTGAGTATGAGTGTAAAGAGAGTATTGAAAATCTGCCGTTTATGCAAAATCTTATTAAAATGGCGCAGGCTCAATATTATTGCGGGACTAGGTATTATGCAGAGTGGCGTTATAAAGCATTCATGTACATTGGTATTGGAATGCATCCTAAATATTTTGAAAAAAACAAATGGCAGCATACATATAACAAAAATGAGAAACTCAAAGATAATTTTAGAGCGTGGGCTCTTTCTAATTATTTTGGATATCATCAATATGCAAAGTATAAAATAGAAGCAAAAAAGGCTTTGCCGCAGCTTATAAATCATTTTCAAAAAAATTTCTCCATGAGCAGACAAGAGGCTGAAACATACTCAAACTCCGTCATGAATGAATTTGCCAATTTGATTTTTTATAATCAATTCCCTGCTTATTATTATATTAATAGAAATAAAATTTATGATATCTCTCCTATCGCCGATTATATGGAAAACGATATTGTAAGTTTTGATAAAATCAAAGAGCTTGTGAAAACTTCGTCCAACGCTGATATCGAACAGGCTTTGAGAGTGGCTTTTTTGACCAAAAAAGAGCCTAAAATCATCGATTTTTTGCTGGATAATTTTAAGTACTCCGACAATGGCGACGAGTCGCTGCTGTTTTTTGCTTTGGATTACCCACAGTATATAAAAGTTTTGGTTGATAAAGGCGCAGATGTAGATTATAAAAATCCTGACGGTGAAACCCCGCTGTTTTATGCAATAAAAAATAACAGTTACGAATTGGTAAAGTTACTAATTGAAAACGGCGCGGATGTAAATCATACTGCGCGAGTAACAAATAACTGCGACGACGATACAAATAGTCAAACACCATTTATAGCTGCCGCAATTGCCAAAAGTGATATTGAGATTCTAAAACTATTGGTTAAAAATGGTGCAGATATAAATTATATCGGAACTATTTATCTTCAAAACTTTCCTCGTAGTGATCTAAACGCACTGGATATTGTATTTAATAATATTCGCTTTAGTGACAATCAAACACAAATAGATAAATTTGAAAAACAAGCCGAATATTTAAAATCACTCGGCATTCGTCCTCTAAATATAAGCATATACGAGGATTTGGCGAGTAGATACTATAGTCGTAATCAAACAAAAAAAGCTTTAGAGATGTATCTGTTGGCTATAGATATCGGTTCAAAATACCTTAATAACTACTATACAATAGGCGAAATATACCAAAGTATGAGAGAGTATGAAAAGTCAAAAGAGTATCTTGGTAAAGTTATAGCGGAAAATACAAATATAGAACGTAGCATTTTTTACAAACAAGCCGTCAATCATTACTATTTAAATGAATTTAGCGAAGCTATCGACAATCTCGAAAAGGTTCGGTCTTTTGCGGACAAGGATATGA
>JAITEH010000105.1 GCA_031282125.1 Campylobacteraceae bacterium | reverse complement strand
GCAAAACAAAAAAAGAGAAGATTTCTTGCTTTTTTGAAAATATTTGTCAAAAACTTAAGCAATATGCTACGTAATATAGTCTATAATTCCAAAAATTTATCGCTTAACAAATACTACTAAGTAAGCGTCCAAAAAAAGCCGCTTCGGCTATAATTAAAGGCGAATGATGAGTTCAAATGTCAATAAAATCAAAGAGTTGGGGATAGAAAATGCGGGTAAGATTTTTTATAACCTAAGCTATCAAGAGCTTTTTGAACATGAAGTGAAAAACAACGAAGGTGCGGTAACAACACTCGGAGCATTTACGGTCGATACGGGAATTTTTACGGGCAGAAGTCCTAAGGATAAATATTTTGTCAAGCAAGACCCCTCTTCAAAATATATAGCATGGGGCAATATCAACAAACCCATCACAAAAGAGCTTTTCAACAAACTGCTTTCAAAAGCAAAAAAACAGCTTTCAAACAAAGATATATACATCCAAGACGCATACTGCGGAGCGAGTCCTGCAAGTAGAAGAAGCGTTAGATTTGTCACTGAAGTAGCGTGGCAGGCGCATTTTGTGAAAAACATGTTTATCCGTCCCAAAGAAGATGAGCTAAAGAGTTTTGAGCCTGATTTTACGGTTTATAACGCTTGCAAATGCGTGAATGAGGATTATAAAAAAGACGGGTTGAATTCCGAAGTTTTTGTTATCTTTAACGTCGAGGATAACATCGCCGTTATCGGCGGCACATGGTATGGCGGAGAGATGAAGAAGGGTATATTTTCCATGATGAATTATTGGCTTCCTTTGGAAGGCAAACTCTCCATGCACTGCTCTGCAAATGTCGGCAAAGACGGCGATACGGCTCTGTTTTTCGGACTTTCAGGCACTGGCAAAACGACGCTTTCCACAGACCCAAGCAGAAAACTTATAGGCGACGACGAGCATGGATGGGACGACGACGGGGTGTTTAATTTCGAGGGCGGCTGCTACGCAAAATGTATCAATCTCGACCCAAAAAGCGAGCCTGAAATCTACGAAGCTATCAGAAAAGACGCGCTGCTTGAAAATGTAGCGTTCAATAAAGAGTTTAAGGTCGATTTTGCAGACGCCATCAAGACGGAAAATACAAGAGTTTCATACCCGATAGAACATATCGCAAATCACGAACCAAGCCTCATGGCGGGACATCCCAAAAATATCATCTTTTTGACTGCCGATGCATTTGGCATACTTCCGCCTGTGTCAAGACTAAGTAAAGAGCAGGCTATGTACTACTTTTTGAGCGGATACACGGCAAAAGTCGCAGGAACAGAGAGAGGCATCACAGAGCCTGTTGCGACGTTCAGCGCTTGTTTTGGCGAAGCGTTTTTGCCGCTTCATCCGACAGAATACGCGAAACTTCTGGGCAAAAAGATAGACAAACACGGCGTGCATGTATTTTTGGTAAATACAGGCTGGAGCGGCGGCGTTTACGGCGTGGGCAAGCGCATGAGCATAAAAGCCACGAGAGCTTGCATAAACGCTATATTAAACGGCAGTATCAACGACAGTGAATATGAAACTTTAGATATATTTAATCTGCAAATTCCCAAATCTTTAGAGGGCGTCGAAAGCGCTATTTTGAACCCGCGCAATATGTGGAGCGATAAGACTCAGTATGATGAGATAAGGGTGAAATTGGCGGAGATGTTTATCAAAAATTTCAAAAAATATCAGACCGAAAACAGCGAGTTTGATTACTCAAAAGCCGGACCAAAACTGGTATAAAATGGAAATATCATAATGGCAAAATCCAGATCGGGAGTATTTGAGAAAGAGGCTTCGGAGCTTTTAAACAGATTTAACGCCTCTTTACCATTCGACAAAAAGCTTTACAAAGAGGATATAGAAGGCTCTCTTGCTCATGCGGCTATGCTCTCAGAGCAGGGCATTTTAACAAAAGATGAGGCTAACTCTATCGCGCTTGGACTTAAAAAAGTCTTGGAAGAGATCGAGAGCGGCAGATTTGTTTTTGACATACAAGATGAAGATATCCACATGGCTGTTGAGAAGAGGCTTAGCGAGATTGTCGGGGAAGATATAGGCGGCAGGCTTCACACGGCAAGGAGTAGAAACGACCAAGTTGCGCTTGATTTTAGGCTCTATGTGCAGAAAAATTCGCTTCATTTGATAAATCTCACGGCAAAACTTATAAACACGCTTCTTACAATCGCCAAAGAGCATACAGACACTCTGCTTCCCGGCATGACGCACCTGCAGCACGCGCAGCCCATAAATTTTGCTTTTCATCTGCTTGCCTACATGAGTATGTTCAGGCGCGATATAGGAAGATTTGAGAGTTCTCACAAAAGAAATAATTTCTCGCCGCTTGGAAGCGCTGCGATGGCAGGCACTCCGTATCCGATAGATAGAGACAAAACTGCCAAAGAGCTTGGATTTGACGCGCCCATGAGCAATGCCATGGACGGCGTGAGCGACAGGGATTTTGCGCTGGAGATTTTGTTTAATATATCTGTTTTGATGACGCATATCTCAAGGCTGGCAGAAGAACTCATACTTTGGTCAAGCACGGAATTTAAATTTATCATATTAAGCGATGAGTATTCGACTGGAAGCTCCATCATGCCGCAGAAGAAAAACCCCGACGTGCCCGAGCTTTTGCGCGGTAAAACGGGCAGAGTTTACGGCAATCTCATAGGACTTTTCACGGTTTTAAAAGGCTTGCCGCTTGCTTACAATAAAGATATGCAAGAGGACAAAGAGGGCGTTTTCGACAGTGTCGAGACGGCCGTCATCTCTCTTAAGATACTAAATGAACTTCTAAAAACCATGAGCATCAATAAAGAAAATATGTCCAAAGCGTGCGCCAAAGGGCATTTGAGCGCTACGGATTTGGCTGATTATCTTGTAACGCATGCCAATATCCCATTTAGGGAAGCGCATTTTATAACGGGCAAAGCGGTCGCAAGAGCTGAAGAGCTTGGCGTGGATATTTCAGAGATAAACGTCAAAGAACTTCAAAAGATAGACGGCAGGATAGGCGACGATGTCGGTCGGTTTTTGAGCCTTGAAGCCTCCATGAATGCGAGAAATTCAAAAGGCGGCACTGCAACAAGCGCAACTTTATCGCAGATAAAAGAGATTGAAGAGTGGATTAAGAGTTTTTAATAAAACTCTTACCCAAACTTCTCAATCAAATACCCCAACGTACTCTCAGGTACTATCTTAGCTATTGCCTCAAAGTCTTTACTTTCGAGTAGTTTCCTAACTCTTGAAGCGCTTATTGGTTCACTGTCTGACTCTTTTCTTTTTATAACTTCAAAGTCTATATTGTATCTTGGAAGTATCATTCTCAT
>JAITEH010000091.1 GCA_031282125.1 Campylobacteraceae bacterium | reverse complement strand
TTGGAAGCTTTTAAGCCTATGGCAGATTTTTCCTCAAGCGAGCTTAAGATATAGTGTTTGATCCTTGCCGTTGCCGTATTGTCGCCTACCTGCTCCGCCCATATCTTTATCTGTCCCTCTTTCACGATGACGCCCGACATTATCCTGTCGCCGCGCTCTTTTTTGATGGGTTCGTATTCGCCCGTCATGGAGGCTTGATTGACCATAGCCATGCCAGATATCACATGTCCGTCTATAGCTACGCTCTCTCCTGCGCCCACTACGACTATATCTCCGATTTGAACGGAGTGTGAAGGTATCTGCTTTAAAACCTTCTTGCCATGAACGACCTCTTCAATCCAAACTTTGTCGATATTTGGCTTCCCAAGCTCTTTAACGAGTTCGTCGCTTTTTTGCGCTGTACTCTCTTCTATATACTCTCCAAGCTCCAAAAGCGCATTGGTACTGTTAGCCGCCGTGTAATCTCTCCTTGCGAGCGATACTCCCACAGCCATAGCTTCAAGTACTTTTGAAGTAAGTCCGTTTTTGACGATATCCTCGACACCTTTAAATATAAGCGGAGCAGAACCGAAAGCAGAGAGGGCGAATTTGATACTGTTATTTGCAACAAGCGGCGTCAAAGCCAAAGCCGCACAAGAGCGCAAAAGTCCCGATACGTCGGGTCTGTTGGCGTTTAATCTGCTTTTGGGAGTTTTGTGGGAAGCTGCGAAAGATGCAAAATCTATCTTCAAAAGCTCGTTTTCCAGATTTTCGATATCCCATGAGCCGTCCGAATGAAGAGTAAAAGTGTGCGCTTTATTGTTTACATTTGCATTTGTAACGCCGTTTAGACTCTCAAGGCGTATGGTAAGCGCATCCACATCTGTCCTTACGCCGATAAGCGGACATTTGTAGCGCACTCTTGTTCTGGTCTGGTGTTTGCGGAAAAGCAGGCTCATGCTTAATTTTTGGCTTCTTCGATTTCTGCTTTTGCATCTTCAAAGCGTTCTTTTAACTCTTCGAAACCTGCCTGCAAAAATCCCGTCCCTTTGGCTACGGTCTTCAAAAGAATTTTACTTGCTTTTTCGTTTGTCAAAACGTAAGTTATGCCTGCGCCTATCAAAGCGCCTACAACGAAATCTCCGCCCGTAAAGCCAAAATTTGTATTCAAAAGACCGCCGTTTTTGACGTATGGATTTGATTTTTTATGTTTGTTTTTTTTGCTCATTTGTCTTCCTTTAATAATGGTAATTTTTCGATTAGATACAAAGAACTAACGCCAACAGCAAGTGAAAACGCCGCGTTTAGGTATCTTCCCTGCCCGATATAGTTAGTCGCCGCAATCGCACTTGCCGTTGCCGTTCCGCTCTGGACTGCGATTTTGATGCCTTTTTTCAAACTTATCTTTTTGCCGCTTTTGTTTGCATAACAAGATATGCTGCCCGCCAATACGCCCGCCGTTAATGCGCCGCTTATAAAGTTGCCTGTGACGGAGCGGGGAACTCCCGTATTAAGCGTTGGCAGCATTTGACGCTTCTTTTTTCACTGGTTTTTTTGCCTTACTCGGGCTTTTTTTCACTACTTGCGTCTCTTTCAGGCTGTTTTTGGCAAAATCTTTTGCCTTTTCGATGCCGACTTTTACCTCTTTTACGATTTTAGCTCTGTTGTTTAAAGCCACAACAGCCAATCCACCGATAGCAACTCCTGCTATAAATACCGGTAATGCCATACTTTCTCCTTCAAATATTTCTAAATTTTAATTGATAAATAACAACGACAACGCCCAAAAGCGCACCGATTAAAAAAGCAATTCCACTCATTTTTTACTCCTCAGTATCATCTTTTTTCATCTCTTTTGTCAGCATGATGCCAAGTGCGCCAAGAACCGCGCCTGACAACATGGACATATTAAGCGAGCCAAGAAGAGAATTTATCTTTTGCGGGTCTATATTGCCGCTTGAGATATCATTCGCCAATGCGCCGAACTCGTTAAACTTTTCTATTAATTGATTTTGTGAAAGGATATCGCCGCCGCTTTGATAGTTTTTTTCATTTTTGTATACCAAAGCTCTGAAATTTGGCAGCAATTCATTGTAAGAGAGCGCTTGCAGACGATAAAAAATATCTTTCGTATCTTCATCGCAAAAATCCAAAAGCTCATCATACATCAAGACCATTTTAAGCTCGTCCGCTATACATATTTCGCACGCTTGGACGATGTCATTCGGAAGTTTTACGTAAGATTTGCATCTATTTTTCACAAGCGGCAAATCATATTTTTTAAACAAAACGCTTAAAACGGCGACAGCATCAAGCTGTGAGCGCAAAGCTTCCGAAAAAATCGGGAAATTGTCAAATAATCTGTTTGCGGCTTTGAATTTTTCATAATTTTGAAAATGTGCGAATAAAGCTATGCGCAAAGCCTGCTCATACTGCGAATACGGGCTTTTTGCACTGATTTTTCGCTTAAGGAGAAGTAACAGGTCTTTGTTTTTACTCAAGTTATATCCTTTATAAGTTTATTGATAAAAGCCGTCGTCTGCTCGCTGTTTTTACCCTCGACCAAATCTTCAAGCATATTGACTGGGAAAATCCCTTCATCATATACAATCGTAACAGTTCCAAGAAGAGCGATTAGCTTGAACTCTTTGATGCCCTGAATCTTTTTTGGCAGCTCTTTGGCTTTATTGATGGAGATATGTAACTTCTCAAACTCTTGCCGCATCTCTTTTATCTTGTGGCTGATTTTGATTCTTATGCGTCCTGTTGAGCGGTGCACGACGGACAAATATTTTGAGATTTGTAAAACCTGTTCTTTTGTAATATCCATTTTTGTATCCTTTGCGAAATTGTAGCTTTTATTTTCACAAAAGAGTTAAAAAGTTAGTTTATAATCGTTATCAATAAAGATAATTTCGTATTTAAGATTTTTGGCACTCTTCGCAAAGCCCAAATAAAACCAGACTGTGAGAAAGAAGAGTAAAGTTTTGTGAGGCGCAGAATGAATCTTGTAAATGTTCAAGATTGCTGTCGTAAAATTCGATTATCTTATAACATTTTTTGCATATCAGATGGTCGTGGTGATACGAAGCGTTTATCTCGTAAAATTTTTGTTTTTGGGCGTTTGGCAGCGAGAGCGAATTGACGACTTGCAGTTTTTCAAAAAGATTTACTATGTTGTAAACAGTAGTCTGCGAAAGTTTGCAAGAAAACGTCTCATCTATCTTGTCTGCGATATCTTTGATGCTTAAATGCTTGTCGCTGTGATACAGTACATGCAGTACAAAAGTTCTGTTTTGAGAGTAATTCAACCCTAAAGATTTGAGGGTAAAATCTACTTTTTCCAAAAGAGAACCGAGTGTGATTCTGATTTTTTTTATCATTTGATATCTATACCGCGTCCCAAAAAATAAATTAGCATTATAGTTAAATAAATCAAATATCGGCTTAAAAATGGCAAAAATCAGACAAAGCTTTGGTAAAATACGATTCATCTATACAAAATGGTTTGATGAGGATATATAAAGTTGGATAAATTAGCACAGATATTAAAACAAAGAGTCCTGATATTGGACGGCGCTATGGGCACGCAGATACAGAGTCTAAAGCTTAATGAGAGTGTGTGGGACAAAGCTGTCGGCTGCAATGAGATTTTAAATACAACCGCCAAAGAAACGATACAAAAAATACACAGAAGTTACTTAAAAGCTGGAGCCGACATCATCAAAACAAACACATTCGGGACGATGCCGTGGGTGCTTGACGAGTACGACTTAAAATCAAAAGCATACGAGCTCACGTTTGAGGGTGTGAAACTTGCGCGCGAAGTGTGCGAAGAGTTTGACGATAAGCCGCGCTTTACCGCACTCTCTTTGGGTCCTGGTACGAAACTTCCCTCGCTTGGCGCTATCGGTTTTGATGAGATGTATGATGGCTACAATATATGCGCAAGGGCTGCTATCGCGGCAAATACGGATCTGTTTTTGATTGAGACGGCGCAAGATCCTTTGCAGATAAAAGCCGCTATTTTAGCGATAAACGATGCGAAAAAAGAGCTTAAAAGTTCTGCGCCTATTATGGTTTCTGTTACGATTGAGACAAGCGGGACGATGCTTATAGGGACTGATATCGTAACTGTTGCCGCTATCTTAAAGCCTTTTGAGATATTTTCTTTGGGCATCAACTGCGGAAGCGGTCCTGACAAAGTATTGCCGCATATAAAAGCTTTGAGCGAGATTTGGGATAGACCCATAAGCATTCATGCAAACGCGGGACTTCCGCAAAATAGAGGCGGTTATACTTTTTATCCGATGACTCCGCAAGAGTTTGCAAAACTCCAAAGCGAACTTTTGAAATTTAACGCAGTTTCGCTTCTTGGCGGCTGCTGCGGTACGACTCCACAGCACATTTTAGAGTTAAGCAAAGCCGTCAAAGATATAACTCCTCTGCCGCCGCTTGGTAGTCTTGAGCCTTCCGTCTCATCTTTGTATGAGAGTAAAAGTCTGCGCCAAAATCAAGCTCCGTTTTTAGTCGGAGAGCGCAGTAACGCTACAGGTTCAAAGGCTTTTAGAGAGCTGCTTTTGGCTAAAGATTGGGATGGGATTTTGAACGCCGCGCAAAGCCAGACAAAAAGCGGGGCGCACGGTATCGACGTAAGCGTGGGGTTTGCAGGGCGCGACGAACTAAACGATATGCGAAAAGTGATAAGCATGTACAATACCAAAATCCCTCTGCCTCTCATGCCAGACTCCACCTCCATACATGCGCTTGAAGAGGCTTTGAAAAATATCGGCGGAAGAGCCATTATAAATTCGGCAAATCTTGAAGACGGAGAGGAGAAATTTCGCAAAATCTGCTCTCTTGCCAAAAGATACGGCGCGGCGCTTGTGTGTTTGTGCATAGATGAAGAGGGTATGGCAAAAACAAAGACAAGAAAAGTCGCCGTCGCAAATAGAATGTACAAACTTGCTCTTGAGTGCGGACTTCATGGAAGCGATTTGGTATTTGACATGCTCACATTCACAGTCGGAAGCGGCGATAGCGAATACTTCACGGCAGCCATCGAAACGATAGAGGCGATAAGAGAGTTTAGGGGCTTACATGAAGAGTGCGGAAGCGTTCTTGGAGTTTCAAATATCTCTTTTGGTCTTGATAAAGACGCCAGAGAGTATCTAAACTCCGTGTTTTTGCACCACTGCGTGAAAGCAGGTCTTAGCATGGCGATAGTGAATGTCAAAAGTATCATTCCTCTTCACAAGATAAAAGACGATGATTTGAGAGTTTGCGAGGATTTACTGTTCAACAAAAGACCAAACGGCGAAGCATTGTTTGCTTTTATAGAGCATTTTGGCGAAGTCAAAACACAAAAAAGTGATGTAAACGACGAATTTGAAAAGCTTGATACCAAAGAGAAGATAAAAACTCTTTTAAAAGACGGCGATAAAGACAAAATGCTAAAGGTTTTATCGCACGCAAAAGATGAGATTCCCGCAGAAGAGATCGTAAATAACGTGTTGATAGATGCGATGAGAGAGATAGGAGAGCTGTTCGGCTCGGGCAAAATGCAGCTTCCTTTTGTATTGCAATCTGCCGAAGTGATGAAAGCGGGCGTTGATTTTTTGAAGCCGTATCTTCCCAAAAGCAGCAAGAAAGAGACCACTCTTGTACTTGGAACCGTCAAAGGCGACGTTCATGATGTGGGTAAAAATCTCGTGGATATCATCCTCTCAAACAACGGTTACAATGTCGTAAATATCGGCATAAAAGCGGAAATTGACGATTTTATCAAAGCTTACAAAGAGCATAACGCCGATGCTATCGGCATGAGCGGACTTTTGGTCAAATCGACAGCTATCATGAAAGAAAATCTGGAAAGACTCGAAAAAGACGGCATAAACGTGCCCGTACTGCTGGGGGGTGCGGCTTTAAACAGAGGTTTTGTAGAAGAGTTTTGTCAGCCGTCTTACAGCGGCGCTGTTTTTTATTGCAAAGACGCTTTTGAAGGCTTAAAAGCTATGCGGGCGATAGAAAAAAAAGAGTTTGACAAGTCCGCCGCTCCAAGAAAAACAGTTGAAAAAACGCCGCTAAAATCAACCCATGAGGATATTATACTGCCAAGCGTACATGAAGTTTTGCGCCCGCCGTTTTGGGGCAGGAGAGTTTTTGACGCAGGGCTTGATTTGGCGTATAAATGGATAAATCAAAAGATACTTTTCAACGCAAGATGGGGATACGGCACGAAAAATTTAAGCAGTGAAGAGAGACAAAAACAAGAAAATGAAGTGTTAAAACCTCTATTTTCGGATATCAAAAATCTAATCGCAAAAGAGGATTTATTTAAGCCCGTATCGATATACGGCTACTATCCATGCGTGAGAGAAGATACAAAACTTTATATATTCGACGAAAAGAGCGATTTGACGAAGTCTATAAATGAGCTTAAAAAAGAGGCTGTTTTGGTTTTTGATTTTCCGCGCCAAAGAAAACAGCCGTGCCGTTCTATCAGTGATTTTTTTAGAAGCGATGAGATTGACACGGCGGCTTTTAGTATTGTGAGCGTTGGGAAAAGATTCGGCGAATACGCACATGAGCTCTATAATGAGGGTAAATTTAAAGAGTATTATCATTTGCGCGGAGTCGGCGTAGAGTTAGCCGAAGCGTTGGCGGAGATTGTCCATAAGCAGATTCGCATAGAGCTTGGCATAACGGAAAATGAGGGTAGAGATTTGGAAGATGTAAATTTTAGAAAATATCAAGGCTGCCGCTACTCTTTTGG
>JAITEH010000088.1 GCA_031282125.1 Campylobacteraceae bacterium | reverse complement strand
TACGCATTGTCTTTTAAAACTGCGATGAGCTTCTCTTTGCCGCCCGCTTTTTTTGCTAAAATATCCAGATTTGAACGCAGATTTTGCGAATGAAGTTTAATTCTGGACATTGATGATTTTCATCGCGCTTGCGAAAGTTTTACGCGCTTTATAGTCGTATTTGTAGAAAATTTTGTAAAAATCTTTAGCATTTAACGTGGGATTGTTACTAAAATCAAAATTAAAGCCGTTTTTGTCTTTTGGGATAGAACCGTCCAAAAACTCAAACAACTCATCGCGGATAGCGAAAAATTCATCAAGCTCTTTTTTTAATTCATCTTGTTTCATTGTCAAAACCTCAAAAATATAAAGTGCAATTATATGAGATTTTGACTTACTTTTTGATACAATCTTGGGTTTAAAACAGTAAAAAGGCGTTTTATGTTGAAAAAAGTTTCGATAGTTGTAGTTCTGGTCATTGCCGCACTTGCGGCTTTCCTCTTTCAAAGCGGCAAAATATACTCTTTGTTTCAAAAAGATATACAGTTTTTTGAAGCAAAAACAGCATGCGATTTGTATGTCGGCTCATGCGAAGTTATCTTGCACAACGACAAAACGATAACGCTTAATATCGATAAGCCGTTTAGCGCGGGCAAAGCAATGAATTTCAATGTCCGAGCAGAAGGTTTTGAAGACGACGAATTTTTCGTGCAAATCTACGGGCTTAACATGGATATGGGCATATTTGAGTATCCTTTGGTGAAAACGGATAGCGGAAGTTACGTCAGCAAGGTATTTGTTCCCACATGTATGGGCGGCAAAATGAGCTGGCAGGTCAATATAATATCCAAAAAAGAGAATATCGGCGCGGGATTTGTATTGGAGCTTTGATTTTTAACGGCGCGCTTTCACTTCGCGCCGTTTTTATCTTTGAAGTTGGCTCAAACGATACTCAAGCTCTCTTATCTCGCGTTCAAGTTCCGTTGTCTGCATTATCTGCCCGTAATTACCGCTAATTGCGTTAAGAAGATTTTTCTCGACCATTTTTAACATTATATTGGTTTTTATATTTTCTATCTCTGCAAGCCTTGCCGCTTTCTCCTCTTCGCTCTCGCAGCCGCATAAAATAAAAGACAGTACCACTGCCGCCAGCACTGCATGGATAATTGATTTTTTCACAATGTACTCTTTAAAAAAATTTGATAATTATAACGTAAAACTCATATTAGCTAAAGAAAAACTTAGAATATGTTAGATAGTATTATAAATCTTAAAATATATATTTAAATTGGAAACACTATGACTATCTTTTGGGCAGCGGCAATTTTTGGTTCTATATTTTTTGTTTTGCGCGTGATATCTTCTATAGTCGGCGGATTCGGAGACGGCGATACCGACGCAACTGACGACGCATTTAAGCTTTTATCCTTGAACTCCATCACAAGTTTTATAGCAATGTTTGGCTGGAGCGGACTTGCGGCTCACTCCCAATACCAATTCTCATTTTTCATATCTCTTGCCGTCGCGATAGTCTGCGGAGTTCTTACCATGTTCATCACGGCATTTTTATTTAAGCAAGCCATGAGATTGAAAAGCAGCGGAGTAGTTTTTGATATCAATCAAGCCGTCGGACAAACAGCTGAAGTTTACATGAGGATACCAAAAGAGGGCAGCGGCAAAATCATATTTACGCTCAACAGCATCAAACACGAATTTGACGCCGTGTGCGAAGAGGCTTACGATATAGATTCGTTTGAAAGAGTTGTAATCACAAAAATCATAGATTCGCACACTTTTGCTGTGCGTCTTCTCAAGGAGAAAAAATAATGTACTTGGTCGATTTGAACTTTTTGCTTATAGCAATTATCTTTTTTGCTGTTTTCATCTTTGTGTTGATTATCTTTTTGGCAAGCCGATATAAAAGATGCGCTTCCAATCAGATTTTGGTCGTATATGGTAAAGTCGGCGGAGGCAAATCGGCTCTGTGCATGCACGGAGGCGGAGCGTTCGTGTGGCCTTTGATACAAGATTACAAATATCTTGACTTGACGCCGCTTACTATCAATATCCCTCTAAAAGGCGCTTTGTCACAGCAAAATATACGTATAAACGTACCCAGCACTTTCACGGTCGCGATAGCCACAGAAGAGTCCAACATGAACTCAGCGGCAGTTCGTCTTTTGGGACTTGACCAGCACGACATAGAGTCTATGGCTACGGAGATTATCATAGGACAACTTCGTTTGACGGTAGCCTCTTTGACGATTGAGCAGATAAATCAAGACAGAGAGCGTTTTTTGGACGCCATACGAAAAAACATAGACACCGAGCTTGACAAAATAGGTCTATGCCTCATCAACGTGAACGTTACCGACATCACAGACGAATCAGGCTATATCGAAAGTATCGGTAAAAAAGCGGCTCTTACAGCCATCAACCAAGCCAAAATCGATGTTGCCGAGCAGGACAAAAGAGGAGCGATAGGCGAAGCCGAAGCCAAAAAAGAGCAGCAGATTCAAGTCGCAGAGTACAACAAAGAGCAAGAGGTAAAAGTCGCAGAATATAACAAAGAACAGCAGGTAAAAATCGCTGAGTACAATAAA
This sequence comes from Campylobacteraceae bacterium, assembly GCA_031282125.1. Classification (GTDB taxonomy): domain Bacteria; phylum Campylobacterota; class Campylobacteria; order Campylobacterales; family Campylobacteraceae; genus JAIRKW01. Next base: position 1,621 of record JAITEH010000088.1, on the reverse strand, counting down.
GAACAAGAGGTGCAAATCGCCCAATACGACAAAGAACAAGCCGTGCGTGTGGCTGAACTTAGCAAAGAACAACAGGTGCAAATCGCTGAGTACAATAAAGAACAGCGCATACAAGTAGCCGATTTTAACGCAAAAGCAGTCGAGGGCGAAAACACATCCAAAGCCGAGATAGCCAAATCAAACGCTACTTTGTACGAGCGGGAAGCCGAAGCCGCCAGACGCGGCGAAGTAGCCCAGCAAGAGGCTGAAGCTGAAATCCAAAAAGCAAAAGCCGTTGCCGAGCAAAGAAGACTTGAAGCCGAAGAGGTCGTACCGCGCGAGATAGAAAAACGAAAAGTTGAGATTGACGCCTCCGCGCAAGCCGAACAGCAACGCCGTTTAGCGCAGGGCGAAGCCGACGCGATATTGCTTGTCAAATCCGCCGAAGCCGAAGGTATCAAAAAAGTGCTTGACGCCAAGGCTCTTGGATATCAGACATTGATTAAAGCCGCCAACAGCGATGCGAAAAGCGCGACAACACTGCTTTTGGTCGAAAAACTTGAAGAGATTGTCAAAATGCAGACGGAAGCTATCAAAAATATCAAAATCGATAAGATTACCGTTTGGGACAGCGCGAACGGCGACAAAAGCTCTACTGCAAATTTCATGAAAAACCTCATCAAAACCCTCCCGCCTTTGCATGATATAGCAAAGCAAGCAGGTCTTGACTTACCCGAATTTTTGGGCTCTGTAACCGCTGAAGAGAGCGAAGAAAAACAAGAAAACAGCAATGAGAAAAGCGTAGAAAAATAAAATATCAGTTCGGACAGATTTCAAAAATTTGTCCGAATGTTTGTTTATTGATTTCCAAGGAGAGAAATGGACATATTGATAAGTATATCAGGTATATTATTTCTAATCTGTGTTTGCACGCTAACATGGCATCTATCCAACAAGAGAAAAATGGGAAAAAATCTTGGCAGAAAGCTATCATTTTCAGAATATGATCGTCTAAATAAAGCGCAATTAAAAAAAGATTTTCAAGAATTTAAAGAACAAGCAAAAAGAGAAAAAGAGGAGAAGCGCAGAAAAGAAGAGGAATTAATCGCTCAACGCGAAAGAGAAAAACAAGAAGCTAAAGAACAATTAAAAAAAGAGGTCGAACAATACATACAAAAACTCAAGGACGGCAACTATCCAAACGTTCCTATTAGACTCGCAGGCAACGAAAAACCATATTATCAAGTGTATAGCACATGGCAAGAGCTTCGCACAAAACACCATTCTGTTTCGTATGGACATCTTCAGCAAAACATCAAGATAACAGATTGGCTGTCATTTAATGTAGGAAATATAACGCCGACAACCTATACAACTGAAGATTTGGAGATAATAGACTTTGGGGATTTCTTTTTGACAAATAAAAAAGTGCTGTTCGTCGGCAAAAATACCCAAAAGATAGACCTCAGCGAAATACTAAAATTTGAATATGATGGAATGGATTTAACTATCGTCAAAGAAGGGAAAAATGCCATCATACCCATGAAAGAGAAAGATGCCGCTATTATTTTAAGCATCATAGACAATATCGACAAAGGCGAACTGTAAAAACTAAAGTAAAAAGTTTCTACACCCTCCCCTT
>JAITEH010000065.1 GCA_031282125.1 Campylobacteraceae bacterium | reverse complement strand
AATTTACCTTTTGCAGCGGCAGATTTGACTTCATCAAGCGTAAACCCCAAAGCCTGTTCGACAGACATATCAAGTTTATAATATTTAAGCATAAATGAAGTGATGCTATCTTCTTCTTTTGAAAGAACTACAGGTCTAAAAAAAGCTATATTTTTGACCTTACGCCTCAGTATGTCCATAAAACCCATGCCGACAAAGAGAGTTCCCGAGAAAGGTTCTAACGCAGTTATGTAAAGACTTTTGATTTTCATCTGGTGTTTCCTTTATTAAATATTAAAAACTTTTCGTACTTAATTGTATAATAAAGTTCATTATATGCAAAACATACTTTATTTTGAGAAATAAAGTATGTTTTAAAAATTGAATATATTTGCAGTGTAACTATTTGTAATAAAATAGATATATTTTAACCGTGAGAGCCTGTTTTTACCCTCCTTTGACGGCTGAGCTCATCTCCCACATAGGCATGAATATACCAAGCGCTAACAGTAGAACCATACAAGCCAAGAATGCCAATAAAATCGGCTCTATATAACTTGAGAGGTTGTCTATAATCGCGTTAAATCTATCTCGATAATAGTCTGTAACTTTCGATAACATCATATCAAGAGTACCGCTCTGTTCACCTGCTTGAATCATCTGTATAAGCATATTTTCAAAAAGTCCCGTCTCTCTGAACGAATCGGTAAGCGATACGCCTCTTTGAACAGATATTTTGACTAATGAGAGCTTTTCTTGGAGAGTTGCATTTGTAACAGTCAAAAGCGATGTGTCAAGCGCTTCGATAACTGGGATACCTGCGCGTATCAACTCTGATAAAACAAGCGTAAATCTATTTAGGTTTGAGAAAAATATAATTTTCCCTATCAGATATGTTTTAAGCATAAATCTATCGCACTGCGCATGAAAAATAGGATTTTGTCTGTATGTGCGTGTGATAAATATAAATCCTACGATGCCGACTGCCAATATATATAAGCCGTAATTAGTGAGCGCGCTCTCTGTATTAAGCAGCATTCTTGTCGGTAACGGCAGTTTGTCTTCTGCACCGAGTTGTTTGAAGATATCTCTAAACTTCGGCACAACTTGAGTCATCAAAATAACAAATGCTAAAGCCATCGCCGTGACGATTGTAAGAGGGTATCTGATAGCCTTTTTGAATTTCTTTTTATTTTCGTTAACCTCTTCAAGAATGTCGGCAAGCTTTTTCAACGAGTCTGCCATATTACCCGTATTTTCACCAAGCTCTATCATAGCTATGCTGACATCTCCAAGCTCCTCTTTAAAAGCTGAAGTTGAAGCAGTTAAGCTAAGACCTGAGTTCAAATCATCATCTACTTTAGCAAAGATTGACCTTAGTCTTTCGTCTGCTGCCGCTTTTCCTACCTCTTTGACACTGTCATGTATAGGAATACCTGCATTTGCCATAACGGCTAACTGTCTGAATGAGGCGATAAGAAACTCTGTCTTTACACTCTTTTTGAATAGTGCATCCGTAAGAGTATTTTTAAACTTCTCAAGCGTTTCACCCATAGGAACAGATGTTTCCATGATTTTTACGATGGAACTGTCTGGATTTCTTGCTTTGAAAATTTTGATAGTTTCGGCTCTGTTCGTAGCCTGCAAAACAACCTTTGCTTGTTTACCTTTCGCCGCATACGTGACTTCAAAATGTTTTAAACTCATGATTTTGCCACCCTTAATACTTCATCTACAGATGTTATGCCTTTAGCCGCACGGATAATGCCATCTTTGAAAATGTCTATAAATCCTTCGGCGTAAGCTTGCCTTTTAATCTCATCTTTTGTAGTGCCTTGAGCAATCATACTTGCAACTTTTTCACTTATAGGTAAAATTTCCGATATCATTTCTCGTCCGAGATAACCAGTTTGAGAGCATTTTTCACATCCTACAGCCTTGTAAAATGCGTAATTTTCAGGAATGAACGGTTTGATTTTGTCTAACATTGTTTTTGGTATATTGATTTTTGCTTTACAGTTGGGGCAGAGTTTTCTTACAAGTCTTTGCGCCTCTATCGCCACTAATGCGCCGCTTATGAGATACGGTTCTATACCCATATCTATAACTCTTGTTACCGCGCTTATGGCGTCGTTTGTGTGAAGCGTTGAAAACACAAGGTGTCCCGTGAGAGCTGCTTGTACGGCAATCCTAAGCGTCTCCTGATCTCTTATCTCGCCTATCATTATAATGTCTGGATCTTGCCTCAAAATAGAGCGCAGAGCCGAAGCAAATGTAAGATTGGCCTTTTCGTTTACATGCACCTGCTGTACGAGATTTAATTGATATTCGACAGGGTCTTCAACGGTGATAATCTTTGTTTCAATGCTTTTTATAGCGTTAAGAGCTGCGTAAAGCGTTGTACTTTTACCGCTTCCTGTTGGTCCCGTAACTAAAATGATGCCGTAAGGCGCTTTCATGGAGCGTGAGAATTTTTCATAATTCAAAGGGTGCATGCCGAGGTTTTCAATCTTAATCATAATCTTTGATTTGTCCAAAATTCTCAAAACTATCGATTCGCCAAATAATGTAGGCAGGGCAGAGATACGAAAATCATACTCTTTGCTTAATATCTTGGCTGAAAATCTACCGTCTTGGGGCTTTCTTTTTTCAGCTATGTCCATATTGGATAAAAGTTTTATTCTGGAAGATAGAGGCGGATAGATATCCTTTTCAAATACAAATGTTTCTGCAAGCATACCGTCTATCCTGCTTCTTACTACGCAGTTTTTCTCTGTCGGCTCTATGTGAATATCGCTTGCGCGTGCAAGAATAGAGGTTTTTAGTATCGCTTCTATGAGTTTTAAAATACCGGAAGATTCTTGAGGATTGTTTGCCGCGCTTGTTGTTATCTCGCGTCTTATCTCGTTAATGATACCGTTTATACTTTCGCTAAGTTCTATTTTATTGAAGTATTTTTCAATCAAAGCAGGGTCTGCTATGACCGCTTTAACCATTTTTCTATTATACAGTCTTTGAAGACCGTCAATAGTTGCCATATTTGAAGGGTCTTTTACCGCGATATATATGTTGATATCATTTTCTCTTACGGGTAGAGCTTCATATTTTTTTAATTGTGGGAGTGCAACTTTTTTTGATAGTTTGTAGTCGATATCTATAGCATCCAAATCAACATATTCAAGTCCTGACTCTTTTGCAAGAAAGCTTAAAAATACTTCAGGCTGTATGCCAAATTCTGTGGTAATACTCTCTAATGTTATTGTTCCGCTTTTGTAAAATCCCAAAAGTAAAATAAGAAGGTCATCTTTTGAAAAGTAACCGCTGTCTATAAGAACAGAACCTAAAGAAGAGTCATCTTGAGCAGCTTCATTTTTAATCTTTTCTGCTGTTTGTTCATCTATAATTCTATTTCCGACAAGGTAATTAATGATAGCATCTACTGCTCCTACTTCTTCCATCTATAAAACTCCTATTATCTTGTCTATAAAACGCGGTCTATCTATATTCGCCGCTTCTAATGTTTTTTAGTAAATTAGCCGCGCTTGTTGCGCTTTTATCGTAATTTGTAAATATCTCTAAAGCCCGTATGGCATCGTCTATTTTACCAAGCTTTACCTGACTTTTAGCAAACATAATCCAACTAAGCTCGTTTTGTGAATCTACTTCGTTGGCTCTCAATGCCCATTCTAATGATTTTTTATAATTTTTTCTATCAAAATACTCTTCGCAAATCATTGTGGCAAAAATCACATTGTTCGAAGATTCAAATTTTTTGATTAACTCTTCAATGTTTTGTATATCATTTGTCTCTATGAAAATCTTATTTTCTACAGGCGGCTTGATGATATCTTGCATTTTTGGAAGCTGTTGCTCGCTGGCGGTATTGTTTACTTTTTTCGAAGAATCATCAACTGCCGTACTGTTTTTACTGGAAACGTTTGTAGTTGTTGTTTGTGTGGTTTTAACGGTTTGCGTTTGATTGTTTATTACCGCCGCCGTGGTTGTTGTATTTGTTTCTTCAGGGTCATCAATAACTGCAGTTGTCGTTGTTGTATCAACAATAGGAGTATCTGTTGCGACAGATTGGTTTGTTTCATTATGTACTGCCGTATTGTTATCCATTTTGGTGCTATTGCTCTCTTTTAGTACAAGGAAAAGCAATATAACTGATGCTACAAAGAGCAGTATAAGAAAAATAGTTACAAGTCTTCTAAAAATAATCTTATTTTTGTACTCTTGCCAGCGTTCTTCAAGCGTTGTTATCTCTTCGGGTTTAAGCATTGATTAGTCCTGTTGCAATTCCTGCCATCTCAATAAGTTTTTTTCTATTGCCTTGATCAGACACTATCGATGGCTTGCTGGATTCATAGTATTCGTATATTTCGAACAGTCTGAATAAAAGTTTATTCACTGTTCTAAGGTTGCCGTGCGTTATTGAAAATATGAGTGGAATATTGTCTTTTACATAAGCAAGATATTCAAATTTGTTGTGATATAAGAACTTTTTTTCCAAATATGAGCGAATTTCAGCCATTTCGGAATCCCCAAGTTCTATACTTTCCCAGATTCTTGTTTTAAAATAATCTTTTGCCAAAATCTCCTCTTTTTCCGTTTTGTGGACGGTAAAAAGAAATTTGAACAGTCTCGTATCAGCCATTAAGCGGACTTTTTCCGTTAAATCTTTCGGATAAAGCTGCGCTTCGTCCAAAAGAACAGTTACCGTAGTCTGTTCCGAAATCTTCGGCACTTTTGTTTTGTATATAGCCAAAAACTCTTCATAACCGCTAAAGGGCGGAGCTTTGACAGCAAATACTTCTTCAAATAGAGATTTTAAAAACTGTTTTTCGTCAAAAAAAGGTCTTGGAAAAAAGACGATAGGGTATTTACCTCTTAAATCGCTATAAATCTTTTCCAATAAAAACGTTTTACCGCTGCCAGGTTTGCCGTAAAACAAAACCAGTTTTAGTGGTTTGCTGATGGCATTGGATAGTCTGTCATAAGCGATTACAGATTTGTCAAGATTTATATAATCAAAGACTTTGCCTTCGATAAATATATTCTTGACATCTGAAAATCTATTAATACCGTCCATTATTTTCCAAGAGACTTATAGCCTAAATCATTCAAGGATTTAGCAGATATAGCCGATGTATCCTCTTCGCCTATAATTTTTGGAGTGATGATGAATACAAGCTCTTTTGTTTGTGTCTCTTCACCTGCGTATTTAAACGCATAACCAAGTAATGGTATGCTTCTAAGTACTGGAACACCTTTATCGGTATGTACGACAGAGTTTGTAATCAATCCGCCAAGCACAATAGTATCGCCATTTTTAACATTAACAACGGTTGAGAGTTTTTTCTCGGTTGTATCAGGAGCTATCCTTCTTGGCGTTACCTGTTTTTGATTGTCTTCTACATATTTGAAATCGCTGATAGATGGGTTGATTCTTAGCATGATGTTATTGTCGTCTGATACTGTCGGTAATAAATTTAGTAAAATGCCGATAAATACGGAGTAGTTAGTAATCTCTTCTGATATGACATTACCGTTGCCGCTTCCTGCATTGCTTGTAGTATCTGTTGTTTGATAATTTATAGTGTCGCCTACTGTGATGAGAGCTTGCTGATTATTGAGTGTTAATACTTTAGGGTTAGATACGACATTGGTTTTACCTCTTTCTTTTAAAAAGTCAAAAACGCCTTCAAGTGAGAAAGAGACGCCTGCATTAAAAGCGACAAGTTTTCCTATATCGTTAGCATCAATATGTCCGCTGTTGCCCTTAGTTGTTTCTTTTACATTTCCTGGAGATACAGTTCCAAAATTCCAATTGCCATTACTCCAAGCTGAGCCTGTATTTATACCTACTATATCGCTTGCCGCATCAGCAAGAAACCCAAGTTGAAATTTTGACCAGTCTATACCCATTCTATTATCGTCATTTAAGTCAACCGATAAGATTGTAACATCAATCAATACTTGTTTTAAAAGTCTCTTTTTAAGCGCATCAAAGTAGTCTTCAGCTCTTTTTAACTGCTCTTTAGTGGCTGTTATAGTTACAAGACCTGCTTTAGCGTTAATAATAGGCGGTTTTGCGACATATATCTCTCTGCCTGTATTAACCACAGCTTGTACTTCCGCATCGATAGTCTTCCAAAAATCAAACTCTTCTTTGACTGTTATAGAATTATCTGCTTTATCAGCAGCTTCAGATGCGCCTGCTCCTGCCTCTTGCGGCGCAACGCTTACAGAAGCGCTCATGGTAGCGGTTCCTTGCCTAATGGATGTTATGTAATCGACTTTAAAACTTTTTGTCTCAAGCGCCGCTAGTTTAAGAACGCTATTTTTATATTCGTAATTGAGATTATTTGAAGCTAACAAAATATCTAACGTTTCAAAAAGAGATTTATCTTTAATGTTTGTGCCGAATAGAGGCTGATTTGCTATCTCTATCGCAGGAGCATCGGCAAACACAACGCTAAAATCACACAATTCGGATAGTTGTGATAACACCTCTACTAATTGCACATTAGCGTTTATTTTTATGTTTAAATTTTTATACTCGCACCCTTTCTTTGTTTGCAAAGTCTTATCATTTTGAGCTGCCGCAAACGAATATTGAGGCAGTAATGCAAGTAACGCCACACAAGCTGCAAAAGCAAAGCTTTTTTTAATTTGTCGTAATGATGCTATTTTCATTTTTTTCCCTTAAGAATAGTTCTAATATTTTATTATCACTGCCTAAAACAACACTTTTTTGTTTTATAGTAATGACTCTCAAACCATTTACCAATGAACCTTGTTTTAACCAAGAATTATTGATTTTGACCTTATTTTCAACTATAGCGTTCAGTTGAAATGTTGGTTCCGCAGTAGTATTTGTAGTTGCTGCAGCCGTTCGGATAACAGCAAAAGGATTGGATAATTTCTCTATATCCTCATCTTCAATACCAACGCGCACTTCATTTATCTCATTAAAGTATCTGTCGTATTTTGCTATATCTGCGCTATTATCTCCAAACAGATTAAGCGTGCCGACCAATATAGCAGCTATTAAAGAATATTTTTTCAATATAACATCCCCCATACAGCAAGTTTGATATTACTATCAAGTACACTCGTAGTATTGCTTGATATTTGACTCTCATAAACATCAACGACCAACTGACTCTCTTCAAGAGCATTGATAAATTTTATGACATTATGAAAGTTACCGCGTGAATCTATATTAATATTTAAAACCTGCTCAATTTTTCCATTTTGCAAATCTTTATTGTCTTTAAAATCATTTTCTATTTTTAGAATATTGATTTTGTAATCTTTTGCCAAAGCTGTTATCCTGTCCATAAACGAAGCCCAGCTTTTATCATTAAAGAGAAGATATGACAACTCTTTTAGTTTTTCATCTACATAACCATTCACATACTGCGTTTCTTGCAACAATGCTTTATCGTTCTCTATTACACCTTTAAGTCTAATTATTTCTGGTCTACCGGTATTTATATCTCTCTCTTCAATAATAAGCTTGTTTGTAATATCAGACAATTTAGCTTTTTGTTGATTGTAAAAACTTTCTGCTTCTGGAAACACGAGATAATATACAAGAAAAACAATCAAACCTGCTGCTACAAGGTAAATCAAGTAAACTTCACTCACCTTTTTTGCGGAAAGGTATTTATCCAATTTGTCTAAAAGCGTATCGTTATTCATTGTAGTATCTCCATGTTGATGTCGCTTCTGTATCTGCTGGTATTTGCATCTTTAACTATCTCTTTTGTTCTTATGCCGTATTTTTTGGTATCTGCGACGGCATTTATAAATTCGGTAAATCGTTTCTCGTCAGATCCGACAAGCGATATCACTACCGTGTTATTGTGCTGTTCTATCTTTTCTATTTTAACGCTGTTATTGTTAGAGAGACTAACCAAGTCGGATATGACAGTGGCTTTCATCGCATAATCAATCCTCTTAGAGCGAATCTCTTCCAAAAGACCTGTTCTTGTTTTAAGAATAGCATTTTCTGTAGTTAACTGCTTGCTAATTTCTCCGCTTTGCGCTCGTAAATTGCTAAGCTCTACTCTAACATTGTCAGCATCCTTCTTTACATTGTCATATTTTGCTTTTTTTATATTGTAAGATACTAAGTTATAAGCTCCAAAGCCATACTGATATATCGGATATACTAACATAACGGCAAGCGCTGCTCCTGCTACAGCGAGGAATTTTCCTGCCGGTCGTTTTGAGAGTGGGTCGGGACGCTTGAAGATAGTAAAGTTAGCGACTGAGCTGTTATCCATTGACTCTGCATATACTTGAGCTGCTAAAGCCATCATTACATGTATCTGGTCTATATAATTTTCTCTCGAGTTAATAGAGATATTAAAGTTAAAATCAAGTGCTTCGATACCCATATAACTCTTAGCATACTCATTCATGCCAAATATTATGCCGATATCTGTGCCTATATAAACTCTTGCGATTTGAGAAATATTGCAATATCTTTTTGCATAAACAGAGATATCGTTGATGTACAAAAATATCTCGCCGAAAAGCTTCATAAATTGCTGTTGATATTTTATATCCGTAGTATTTAAACCATCTTTTTTCAACATTGAAAAAAATGTATCTTCATCTACTCTCTCTCCAAGCAGCGCGCAAAATCTCTCATTTATTTCGCGAAGCGAATAACGTAAAGATTTGGAGTATAAGTAGTTGCCATTTTGGTAAAGAGCTAAAAATGCATCGTTTTTTTGAAAATAGATAAAACACTCTGCGCCGCCGTGCTGATCTATAATGCCTTTTTTATAAAGCGCTCCGATAAGAAACGGAGCCGCAGTAATATAATCTACATAAGATATCTTTTTTCTTAGCGGTAGAAAATTTTGCGTGATAATGTCGTTATTGATAGCAAATGCATCATATATGTAATTTTTCTGATCACTTGCAGAAGCGGCAGTCTCAATATAATTGAGTTTATAGTTGATAGACGAATCTAATCCTAAATCTTCATAAGCCTTTATTTCAAGCGCATCTTTAAGGTCGCTTTCAGGAATACTTCTACTAATTTCGAGCGTTCCTGAGACGATATCTTTTGTCATTACATAGGATATGAAGAAGCTGCTGTTTTTGAAAGATGATTTGTGTAAATCATTCTCTCTCATCTCGTTAGAATCAAACGTGTAAGATGTAACCGAGTATGGGTCTATTGTTACTATAGACGAAGCGTGATTACCAGTTCTTTCTTTTTTTAACTTTGCCATTAAAGTGCCCATCCTTAAGACTATACAGCGATAATTGTAACATAAAAAACGCTATTTGTGTTCATTAAAAATCAAAATTTATCAATATTTTTTCGTTTTTTGTCCAATTTTTATTACAATTTATAAATATTTTGATAAAAATTTGCTTATTAGTTAATTTTTCCATCAGCTGTCTTGCGTAAATACCTATCTTTTTTATTGTCTTCCCGTCTTGTCCGATGAGTATATTTTTTTGATTTTCTTTTTCGACCATGATAGTTGCATATATTTTATCAAGTTTTTCACCCTCTTCAATTCTATCTATAACTACATAAGATGAATACGGTACCTCATCGCTTACGAACTCAAAAACAGCCTCTCTTATGTATTCTGCGTAAATTTCCCGCATCATTTGTGTGCTTATAAGCTCGGGATCGTAAAAATAGGGGTGTTTTGGCATGAATTTTTGCAATTCGTTCAATAAGTAATTCTTAGCGCTTTTGTGTTTTATGGATATTGGTATAAGCGTTTTAAAGTTTGATTTGTATGGTTCGAATTCTGATAATTTCTTTAAAAGTTGCTTGTTAGTAATTTTATCGCATTTTGTTAGCAGCACTACATGAGGAATTTTCGGCTTTTTTGACAAAAAGTCTTTGTAGCTTTGCAAAGAGTCCGTTACGGGCAATAAAAATAGTATCAAATCCGCATCCTCCATAGCCCTCATAGTCTCTTCAAGCATAAATTTGTTTAAAAGCCTTTCGCTTTCATGAATGCCCGGAGTATCTATAAAAATAAATTGCGTGGATTCGTGCATGACTATAATGTTAGCTCTTTTTCTCGTTGCGTTAGCTTTTTTTGAGACCATAGCGATCTTTTCATCCAAAAGCCAATTCAAAAGAGAGCTTTTACCTGCATTTGGTTTACCTATGACTGCGATAAATCCTGCTTTTTCCTCGCTCACAAAATATACCTTGCGCTGTCTTCGTTTTCTACTATCGTATCAAGTTTGTCATGAACGAGTTTTGCGCTTACATGCAATACTTCGCCTTTATGCGAATCAGCCTCAAAACTTATATCTTCGATAACCTTTTCTATAATAGTATGAAGTCTCCTTGCACCTATGTCTTCAGTCTTTTCGTTTGCGATATGTGCTATTTTTGCTATCTCTCTTATCGCATCGTCGTCAAATATAAGTTCGACTTTCTCTGCCGAGAGCAGCGCTTTGTATTGGCGCAGAAGTGAATTTTTGGGTTGCGTTAGTATCTTATAAAGCGTCTCTTCATCAAGCGAATTAAGTTCTACTCTTAAAGGAAATCTTCCTTGAAGCTCAGGAACCAAATCGCTTGGCTTACTTAAATGAAAAGCGCCCGCCGCGATAAATAGTATATGATCTGTATTTATAGTACCAAGTTTTGTTGAAACGGCTGAGCCTTCAACTATCGGCAAAAGGTCTCGCTGAACGCCTTCTTTGCTTGGATCTTGTCTGCCTTGAGCAGATGAGGGAACTGCTATTTTGTCTATTTCGTCTATAAAGATTATTCCCTCCTCCTGCGCTCTTTGCGCCGCTTCTCTTTTTATAGCTTCGTTATTTAGTATCTTTTCGGCAGCTTCAGCCTTTAGAGCCTCTTTTGCCTCTTTTACAGACATCTCTTTTTTGATGTTATTTTGTCCCGCGCTTAATATTTTTATAAAAGATTCCTGTACTTTTATCATTTCAGGCGGCATATCGTTCCCGCTGTCAAATTCTCCGCTTTTGGACAGTTCGACTTCTATATTTAAGTTATCCAAATCCCCGTCTCTTAACCTGTCTCTCATCTTATCGTAACCCTGCTTGTAAGCGCTCTGTTTATCTTCGCTTGCTCCTTTAGGAAGTGGTGGCAGGAGTTTTTCGAGTATGATTTTTTCTACATGTTTTTCTATGGCTTCTCTATTTTTTTCTTTATGTTCGTTTTTGACAAGATTTAGAGCAGCAAAAGCTAAATCTCTCACCATAGACTCCACATCGCGCCCGACAAAGCCTACTTCTGTATATTTGCTTGCTTCTACTTTAACGAACGGAAGATTCATCATTTTGGCAAGTCTTCTTGCTATTTCCGTTTTTCCTACGCCGGTTGAGCCTATCATGAGGATATTTTTTGGCATGACTTCCTCTTGTATTGAGGGTTCAAGCTTAAGTCTTCTATATCTGTTTCTAAGCGCTATAGCTATGGATTTTTTTGCTTCAAACTGCCCTATAATATATTCGTCTAAATATGCAACAATCTCTTTTGGTGTTAAATTCATTGCGCTCTATTGTCCTCCAATGTAAAAGTTTTTATCGA
>JAITEH010000034.1 GCA_031282125.1 Campylobacteraceae bacterium | reverse complement strand
TTCCAGCTTTTGCCTTTATGTTTTTTGGCTATCAAAAGCGTTTGACCTACCGTCATGTAAGGCTCTATAAAATTGACTTTGAGGTTTCTCTCCTGAAACATCGTCATGCCCGAGATGATAATATCGATCTTGCCCGTCAGAAGAGAAGGTATCAATCCGTCCCATTCCGTGGGAATCAAAGTCAGCTTCACGCCCATAGCGTCAGCCATCGCCTTTGCCATATCCACGTCAAAGCCTATCACTTCGCCTTTTTTACTTTTCATCTCAAAAGGTATGTAGCCGGGCTCAAGTCCGACGATAAGCGAGCCTCTTTCCAAGATAGTATTAAGAGTGGATTTTTTCCACAGATTAACATCATCCGCATGTAAAAATGCAGAAAAAAAGATAAAAAATATCAACAAAAATTTACGCATAACTTTCCTTTATTTGGTTTTCAGTGACTCAAAACTTCCTGTAAAAATCTCTGCGCCCTCTGCGTTGCGGGGGATTTGAAAAAATCTTTGGGCGCGCCCTCTTCAACTATCTCGCCATGATCCATAAATACGACTCTATGGCTGACCTCTTTGGCAAAACCCATCTCATGCGTTACGCACACGATAGTAAAATTCTCTTTGGCAAGCTCTCTCATGACGTCAAGCACGCCGCCTATCATTTCGGGATCCAGCGCCGAGGTCGGTTCGTCAAAAAGTATGATTTTTGGCTTCATGGCAAGTGACCTTGCTATAGCTACTCTTTGCTTCTGACCGCCCGAGAGTTCGTTCGGATAACCGTGCGCTTTGTTCGCAAGCCCCATCTTTTCAAGCAGTTTTATAGACTCCTTGTCGGCTTTGTCGCGCGAATATTTCTTGACTTTTCTCTGTGCTATGGAGACATTTTCAAGTATCGTCAAATGCGGGAAAAGATTGAAATGCTGAAACACCATGCCAGTTTCTGCTCGGATTTCGTTAAGATTTGTTTTTTTGGAGTAGATATCGAAGCCGTCCACTATGATTTTGCCGCTGTCTATATCTTCCAGACGGTTTATACAGCGTATGAGAGTTGATTTGCCGCTGCCGCTGGGGCCGCATACGACGACGATTTCGCCTTTGGCTACTTTGAAATTTACATTTTTCAGTGCATGAAAGTCGCCGTAATACTTCTCAACGCCGCTCAACTCTATTATGGCATTGCTCATGTTTGCCCTTTTTGGATTAAAAACAGATTTTAACAATCTATCCCTAAAAATAAGTTAATTTTAAAAAACACAGCGGGATTTTTTTAAATTTTTGCGCTAAAATTATGGTTTTTGAAAAAACAGGAGCAAAATTGACGAGCCGTTTGAAAAGATTTGGCGCGGATATGTCGCTGTTACTTGTAGCTATTATATGGGGCTCTACATTTTTGATAGTGCAGGACGCAACGAAAGAAACGCCCGTTTATACATTTTTATTTTGGCGGTTTTTGACAGCCGCCGTTTTAATGGCTCTTTTTAGCGCGAAGCGGCTTTGCGTGATAGATAGAAAAATTATTATTGCGGGCTCTCTTTTGGGCGCATTTTTGTTTTTGGGCTACGCTTTTCAGACATTCGCGCTTGCTTACACATACTCTTCGACTGTTGGATTTATCACGGGGCTTAATGTGGTGATTATCCCGTTTGTGCTTTTCATCGTATTTAGGCAAAATGTCTCTTTTCACTCATGCTTGGGAGCTATCGTTGCCGCTTTGGGACTCTATTTTTTGAGCGCGAACGCCGATATAAGCATGGGTAAAGGCGAATTTTACGCTCTCATCTGCGCCGTTATGTTTTCGCTTCAGATAGTTTTCACGGGCTTTTACACGAAAAAATACGATACCTATCTACTTGTTTTTGTGCAGTTTGCAGCAGTTACGCTGTTTTGCTTTTTTGGTATTTTCGCGCTTGATAATCCTCTATTACCGACAGAATTTGACTATCTATTCATAAAAGCCGTTATCATTACGGCGGTTTTCGCAACGGTTTTTGCCTTTTTCGTACAGACGGCTATGCAAAGATTTACCTCATCCACAAAAACAGCAGTTATCTTTGCATGCGAACCCGTAGCCGCAGGCGTTGTCGGCTATCTCTTTGCAAATGAGATATTGACCTCTTTACAGCTCTTCGGAGCTGTTTTGATAATAATAGGAATGCTCACGGCAGAGACAGGAGAGTATGTAGTGAAAAAGCTAACTAACAGTTAGCGGGTTTGTTTGTTATTTCTTTCTCTATCATTCCCGCCTTCCCTCGCAATATGCGTTTCTTTTGGAAACTTGTTGCTTAGTCGCAGGAATGACGAGAAAGAGCGATTTTGACTAAAATTTACCCTCTATCCTTGCCCAAAATTGTCGTCCGCTCTCATATATCTGGACGTTTTTTGGCTGGTTATAACCCGCGACGTCGTAAGAGCCTTTGCTGATAAATTCGCTGTACTCTTTGTCAAAAAGATTATCTATGCCAAAAAAGAGTCCGATATTTTTGGTCGCTTTCCAACTTCCGTTGATTGATATGACGGCAAA
>JAITEH010000004.1 GCA_031282125.1 Campylobacteraceae bacterium | reverse complement strand
AAAAAGTTTTTAATGCTTGTCTTGCCGTAACTTGCCGTGATGGCGATAATGCGCAGATTTTGCATTGATTTTAGCTTTCTTTTTGCTTCATGTTTATAGCCGAAAAATAGTATTTTTTCATACATAAAGCTGGCGATAAGAGCCAGAAAAAGCGGAATAATAACAGACGGAGACTGCAAGGATGATAGTCTTTGTTCCGCGACAAAAAAGAGTACATCCGCAAAAACCGCCGCTACAAACAACAAAAAGAAAAATCGCTTAACTCTTTTTGTGAATTGCAACGGTTTGTCAAGGTTTCTATTCCACAAAAATAAGGCAATCGGATACAGCGCAAAAAGATAGTAAACGCTGCTCTCATCATAAAAAAGAGCGGCAAAATACAATGCAAGCGGCAGTACAAATAAAAACAGATGCCACAAAGGCTTATTGTAGTGGAAAATAGCTCTCAAGGGTCTGTATGAATACCACTGCATTGCGCTTAAGACATAGTACCCCAAAGCAAAAACAAACGCCGCATGCGCGAACAGCAAAAGCGCGATAAAAAGTATGTGTATGATTGATTGTAAAGTCATTTGTTCTCCTGCTTCATCGTCTTCTCTTCTATAAATCTACCTTTGTCCAAAAAGAAAAAATGGTCTCCACTAAGCTCAAAAAGTGTGGAGTTTGTTATCAAAGAGTTTATTTTGTATGCCGCGGCGACTGGCATGATATCGTCGTCTTTGCCCCAAAATATAACCGCCCTGCCCTTGTAGTCTTTGAAAACTTCGCTCATGTCTTCATTTACGACATTTTTGAATGTCTTGTACATGACGCTATTCATACCTTTGACATCTTTTGAGGCAAAAAGTGTGTAAAACCTGCCAAAACCTAAAAACTTAAATATCTTAAAAAGCTTTATCTTAAAACGCACAGAAAATCTTTTCGGCAAAACTATGCCTGCACTGCTAAGTAAAACGATATTGTCGGGATTGAGTAAAGCTGCGATTTTACCGCCAAACGAATGACCAATGATGATTTTGGGATTTTTATTTATAGAGCGCAGGAACTCACTTATGACGTCTCTCATATCGTAAGAGTTCATCGCTTCGTGTATAGACGAATTGCCAAAGCCTGCAAAATCCACGTAAATATGGCAGTAATCCTTGAAAAAACCACCAAAAGCGCTCTTCATGAGCTCTTTATTTGCGCCCCATCCATGCAAAAAAAGGATAGAATTTTCTTGGTTTGTGTTTGATAATATATAAGAAATATCTAACTGCGTATTTTTAAAATTGACACTTTTTATCGCCATTTTTAAGCTTTATTTCTATTTTTTGCATAAATCTTTTGCAGAACGTCAAGCGCATTTTTTAGCTTTTCATACTCTTTAAAATCAACAATAACAGCCTTAAAACGGTTATTTTTAACTATGACGGCATGTTCTATCTCGCGGGAATTAACCTTTTTGAGTATGGAGCTGAAATCCCTTACCGCCTCTGTCGCGGTAAATATCTCCTCTTTATCATAGAAAGCAGCCATGAAAAAACCTCTTTTCAAAAAATATTGCGCTCATGATTACGCTTTGCCTTTGGCTGATTGGATGCTGTTTATGTATTTGTATGCCACTGAAATTTTGCGTCTTTTCGGTAGATTTTGCGCCAAATCCTGAATAAGAGCGCTGAACTCTTCAAAAAGGTAATTTGCCAAAGAGCCCGGATTTGGGTTAATCTCATTTAGGTAAACTCTATTTCTTATGACAAAAAAATCGCACCTTATCACAGCACCTTCAAAAAGCGGCTCGTAAATCAGCTTGAAGCTTTTCCTAATCTCTTCATGAAGTATCTCTGTAAGTCTTGCTTTGTAAACTTTCTGGGTTCTTGAAAAATCAAGATATTTTTTATCAAAATCCAAAATCAGCTCTTTTTGCGGCTCTTCTATGATGGAATAGCGTATATTATCGCCGATTTTGCAGCCTGCGATATTGTACTCCAGCACATTTTCCACGAACGGCTCGACCAGCACCTCATCATCAAACTCGAAAGCCACGTCCAGCGCATACTCAAGCTCGCTTTGCTCTTTCACAACGCTTACGCCGATGGAGCTTCCAAGCCTTAAAGGCTTTATGATAACAGGAAAAGGTATGGATATATTTTTGTTCTCTTTAGTGACTACTTCATAATCAAGAGTTTTTACGCCCAAAGATTTGGCGTAGAGTTTTGTAAAAAATTTATTGTAGCTAATGGCGCTTGCTTCGATGCTGGGACCTATGTAAGGAATGCCGAAAAAATCAAAAAGCGCAGCTATTTTGCCGTCTTCGCCGTCGGCTCCATGTATGATATTTATGACAGCGTCAAACTCGACTTTGCTCTCTTTGAATAATTTTTTAAAATAAAATCCGCCCTGTTTTAATGTGAGTTTCGTGTCGTTAAGGTATTTGCCGCTGCTAAACCGCTTTGATGTGATTTCGTTGGCAGGTATCAGATAAAAATCCCTGTTTTTATCGCAAAAAATATAGATAAGTTCGCAAAATATCACCTTTTTAAGCGCAATCGCGCTTACTATACTTATCTCATGTTCATAACTCTCCCCGCCAAAAACAATAGCCAATTTCATCATAATCCTTAGAAAATATTTTTTACTGAAGTTTACTCAAAGCTTCTTTAATAATCTCTTGAGTTGTAACGCCTTTGCATGTAAACAATACTGCTTTTATCTTTTCACTTTTAAATCCTAAAGCTTCCAATGCTAATTTCGCTTCGGTCTGGCTCTTACTTGACGCATTAAGCCCGCTTTCCAGCACAAATTCGCCAAGTTCTACCAAAATCCTTTTTGCGCTTTTAAGCCCTATGCCAGGCACTTTTATAAAAGTATTAGCGTCGGACGCGACCAAAGCTTTTGCAAACTCTTCTGGCGTCAAAGTGGAGCATATCGCAAGCGCGGTAGCCGTTCCTATGCCGTTTAATTTTATCAGTTGTTCAAACATTCTCTGCTCGTCGGCATCCAAAAATCCAAACAGCAGATTCGCGTCTTCTCTTATTATCTGTGTGATTCTAAGCTCTATAATATCCTGTTTTATAGCTGCGCTGCAATGCAAAGATACGGCGACTTTATAAGTTATGCCGCCAAGTGTTTTCATATAAACAAATGCAGGTTCTTTTTTGACTACTTTACCCTCGATAGCTGCTATCATTACGACTCTTTATTGTTGATTTTCACCCTAAACTCACCTTGTGCATCAAGCAAAAGTTCGCAATTATACCACAAATATATCTCATGAGCATTTTCGCCTTTTGAAGGATTATATGAGAGATTGTGTTTTGGCAGGACAAATGAGATTTTGTTATTTGCCGTCCAAGAAGAGTCGCAGATAACTTTCTCATCGCATGAAAATCCGCTCCACTTGATATATGCCTTAAACTCCTCTATGACAACGTCCATGTGCTCTCTCAAGCTCTCAGTCATATTTACCAGTTTTTGATACTCTCTGCTTAAGATATCAAACTCTCTTGCCTCTACCATCAGATTTGTATCGGGGATAATCCCGTCTTCTTTTGAAAGATTGATTTTGGCGCGGCATACTTTAGCGTTTGAGATTTGACTTTCCACCTCAAGGCGTTTCTCTTCCAATATTTTCGATGTGCTTTCAAACTCTTTTTTGTAAAACATAATTTTTTCGTAAAGAACCGACAAAATGTTATATTTTTCTATGTCAAAAAGCGGTTTTATCGTAATGGTATTTTTCTCGCCCTCGATGCTGTCTATCTCTACGATACCGCTTGATGTTATAGAGTTACCTGAGCCAAGTTTTTTAATATGTATATAATTGCCCTCTATCGTGCCGTTTTCCATAAAATCAACAACGATAGTATCTGCGATTACTTTACCGCCGACAAGCCGCTTTATATTGACGTCTCCGCCCTCGATGACGCCTTTATGCGTATGTATATCGGCGGATTCGGCATTTATGTAAGATTTTTTATGCGTTGATTTTTTGACCTCTACATGAAGCGTTTTTAAATTAACTCCGCTTTTTATATGCTTTGCCGCAAATAACTTTCTATCAAATACTTCGCCCTCATCAGCGCCGCAACTACTGTTTTTCCCAAAACCGATAATATCAAAAAAACTCATTCAACGCTCCATTAATTTTTTATTCCAAGAAATACGTTACGTTACAATATTTTTATTAACAATGTTTGAACATGCCGCATTTATCTTACTTTTGATATACTAACGGATTGATTTCAGTCAAAAAAGTTGAGATTATGATTATAAAAAGTTTTTTTACCAACAGTTTCGGCATTTTAGTATCGCGTATATTTGGGTTTATACGAGACTTGCTTACAGCCTCCGTACTTGGCGCAAATATCTACAGCGATATGTTTTTCGTAGCTTTTAAGCTTCCCAATCTCTTTCGCCGAATATTTGCCGAAGGTGCATTTACGCAGGCTTTTTTGCCCGCATTTACCAAATCCCGCACAAAAGGGATTTTTGCCCTGCATGTATTTGTAAGATTTGCCGTTTTCATAGCTTTTTTGACGACTCTTGTCGTGATATTCAGCCCGTTCATAACGAAAATATTCGCTTATGGTTTCAGCCCCGAGCAGATTTCGCAAACCGCGCCTTTAGTCAGTATCAACTTTTTTTATCTGGCGCTCATATATATAGTAACTTTCATAGCTTCGCTTTTGCAGTATCGCTCTCATTTTGCTACCACTGCGTTTTCAACGGCGCTTTTAAATGTATCCATGATAGCCTCACTCCTTTTAAGCGACCCCCAAACTCCTCAAAATACGGTTTATTATCTAAGTTTTGGCGTTGTCGTCGGAGGTATTTTGCAGGTTTTAGTTCATATATACGCCATGAAGGCAGTAGGGCTTTTCCCTCTTGTATTCGGAGCGGTAAAATATAGAAAAACGCACAAACAAAACGACTTAGAGCGCAAGACTTTTTACAAAAATTTTTTTCACTCCGTTCTTGGCGGAAGCACAGTTCAACTTTCGGCTTTTATAGATACTTGGCTTGCCAGCTTTTTGGCTGCGGGAAGTATCAGCTACCTATACTATGCAAACAGGATTTTTCAACTTCCTTTGGCGCTCTTTGCCATAGCTTTATCTATAGGCATTTTCCCGCGCATTACTAAGCTTATCAAAAAAAATGATGAAAATGAAGCGGTAAATCTCCTATCAAAAGGGTTTTGGATGCTGACATTTTTACTGTCCGCTTCGGCGCTTGGCGGGATTTTGCTCTCAACGCCGATAACAAAAATCCTATTTGAACGCGGCTCATTTACCTCGCAAGATACGATAATCTGCGCCAAAGTCCTCGCAATGTATCTGATAGGACTTATACCTTTTGGCTTATCGCGTATATTTTCACTCTGGCTTTTTGCACAGCAAAGACAAAAAGAGGCGGCGATGATTTCAGCCGTAGCTCTTGGAGGCGGAGTGGTTTTCTCTTTTATCCTTGTGTATCCGCTTGGTGTGATAGGACTCGCGCTGGCAAGTTCGCTCAGCGGATTTTTTCTATTTATTTTGACGATAAGAGCGTTTGGGTTCAGGAGATTTTTTAGCATCATCTACTCCAAAAAACTGCCTCTTTTGATACTGCTTTTGGTTGTTGAGACTTTTGTGCTATTGATTTTCAAGGATATATTGCAAAAGTTTTTGTAAGACAAAAGCTTTTGCGTCAAAACCGCCTTTATCTCAACCATTTTCAAAAACATATTCATTTGTTTTAAAATCACAAAATCTTACCGTTTTTAAACATTCTTTTGGTTATAATAACAATTTTTAAAATTATCGGAAAGTTGCATTTTCAAGGGAATATCTGATGTATATTTATGATTCGGCAAAAAAAGTAAAATTACCGTTTGAATCCATCAAAGAAGGAAGAGCGCTTATATACGTCTGCGGACCTACCGTGTATGACGACGCGCATTTGGGGCATGCAAGAAGCGCGGTGGCGTTTGACTTGCTGCGCAGTGTATTGACTCATCTAAAATATCAAGTAACATTTGCGAAAAACTTCACGGATATCGACGATAAAATCATAAAAAAGATGAATGAAAGCGGCAAGAGTTTGGAAGAGATAACCTCTTTTTACACCAAACGCTACAAAGACGACATGAGAGCTATCGGTGTAAAAGACGCGGATATAGAGCCAAAAGCGACGGAGTCTTTGCAAACTATCATCAACTTTACACAAAATCTTTTAAACGAGGGTTTTGCTTACATAACTTCAAGCGGCGTATATTTCGATACTTCAAAAGACGACAAATATCTCTGCCTTTCGCATAGGCATGTAGATGAAGACGATATGCGCTCACGAGTAGAAGAGGACGAAGAGAAGAAAAACATCAAAGATTTTGCTTTGTGGAAATTCGCCAAAAAAGGCGAGATATCATATCCCGCGCCGTTTGGCGAGGGGCGTCCTGGCTGGCATATAGAGTGCTCCGCCATGATAAAAGAGCATTTGGCTGAAAAGAATGGCGATTACCAGATAGATATACATGCAGGCGGAGCGGATCTACTCTTCCCGCACCATGAAAACGAAGCGGCGCAGACGAGAAAAGAGAGTTCGCAAGAGATTGCTAAATATTGGATGCACAACGGTTTTGTGACCATAAACGGAGAAAAGATGAGCAAATCGCTTGGAAACAGCTTTTTTTTAAAAGATATTTTGAGAGTTTACGACGGCGAGATAGTGCGTTTTTATCTGCTTTCTACCCATTACAGAGCAAATATCAACTTCAACGAAACAGACCTTTTGCAAAACAAAAAACGACTTGACAAAATATACAGACTGAAAAAAAGGATTGAGGGCGTACAAAGCGCGCCGTTTGCCGACAAAGAGTTCGAAGATGAGATAATGCAGGCTCTCTCAGACGACCTTAATATCTCAAAAGCCTTAAGCGCGGTAGATTTCATGATAACAAACGCAAATGATATTTTGGACAAAAATCCCAAAGATAACGCCAAAAAAGCGCAGTTTGCGGCAAATATAGAGCTTATAAACTCACTGCTTGGCGTAGGCAAAAAAGAGGCTTTGGCGTATTTTCAGCTTGGCGTAAGCGATGAAGAGAAAGCCAAGATAGAAGCTCTCATTAAAGAACGTTTGGAAGCAAGAGCCAAAAAAGAGTTCAAAAAAGCAGACGCCATCAGAGACGAACTCGCGCAAAAAGGTATCTCCCTCATGGACGGTGCGGACGGCACGAAATGGGAAAAAGTTGATATCTAAAGCAAAAAAGGCTCTACGAATGATTTTTTTAAATATTATTAGCTATAATCAGACAAAAAATAAAATGGAATCGGTATGATAGACTATCAAAGTCTTAAAAAAATATTATTTAAATTAGACCCAGAAAAAGCGCATTTGTTGGCTGAATTTGGCATGAGATTTGCCGCCGCTGTGCCTTTTTTGCCAAATATTATCGCTTCAAAGTATTTCGTAACAGACGACAGATTGGAACAGAACGTTTTGGGAGCAAGATTTCTAAATCCCGTCGGCATCGCGGCTGGTTTTGACAAAAACGCCACGATGATAAGACTTTTGTGCGCGCTTGGATTTGGACACGTAGAATACGGCACAGTCACGCCAAAACCCCAAAACGGCAACGCAAAGCCGCGCCTGTTTCGCCATATAGAAGAAGAGTCTTTGCAAAACGCTATGGGCTTCAATAACGAAGGCGGCGCAAAAGTCGCCAAAAGAGCGGGCGCGCTGTATCCGTTTGCCATACCGCTTGGCGCAAATATCGGCAAAAACAAAACAACTTCGCAGGAAAACGCTATAAAGGATTATGAAGAGCTGACAAAGGTTTTATCGCCGTTTTGCGACTATCTTACCGTCAATATCTCATCGCCCAATACGCCAAATCTTCGAGATTTGCAAAATGAAAGCTTTATCGAAGAGCTTTTTAAATCCTGTGTCAAATTAACTGATAAGCCGATTTTACTCAAAATCGCGCCCGACATGAGCGAAGAAAATGCCGTGAGTATATGTAAAGCGGCGATTGAGAGCGGCGCAAAAGGTATCATAGCGACAAACACGACTATAGATTATTCGTTAGTCAAAAATCCAAAAGATTTTGGCGGCATAAGCGGCAAGGTATTGAAAGAGAAGAGTTTCGCAATCTTTAAAGCTTTAGCAAAAGAGTTTTACGGCAAAACAACATTAATAAGCGCAGGCGGCATAAGCAGCGCGAAAGACGCTTATGAAAGATTGCTTTGGGGAGCAAACCTTGTGCAAATATACACAAGCTTTATATACGAAGGGCCCAAAATAGCATACAAAATCAATAAAGGAATCTTAGAACTCATAGAAAAAGACGGTTTTAACAATATCAAAGAGGCGATAGGTTCCAAGATAAAATGAGATATTTTTGTTTATTTATTATCTTTACAGGAGTAATGATGGCTAATTCTTTGCCAAAATATGAGACGCAGACGCTTTCCAACGGACTTCAAGTTTTCGTCATACCGATGAACAGAGGAAGCGATGTCATAACTACGGATATTTTCTACAAAGTCGGAAGCGGCGATGAGATAATGGGCAAAAGCGGGATAGCCCACATGCTGGAGCATTTGAATTTCAAATCTACAAAAAACCTAAAAGCGGGCGAATTTGACGAGATAGTCAAAGGTTTTGGCGGTATCACGAACGCCAACACAGGCTTTGACGCCACGCATTATTTCATCAAAAGCAGCAGTAAAAATCTCTCCAAATCGCTGGAACTGTTCAGCGAACTCATGGCAAACCTCTCTTTGAAAGACGAAGAGTTTCAGCCCGAGCGCGACGTAGTCATGGAAGAGCGAAAATGGCGCACAGACAATCTTCCTATGGGATATTTGTATTTTAGGCTTTTTAACAGCGCATTTATCTATCACTCTTACCACTGGACGCCGATTGGCTTCAAAGACGATATCAAAAATTGGACGATAGACGATATCAAGGCATTTCACAATATCTATTATCAACCCTCAAACGCGATAATCGTAGTAGCGGGAGATGTAGAGCCAAAAACTGTTTTTGACGAAGCAAAAAAGTATTTTGGAAATATAAAAAGAAAATCACCTATCCCTGAAAAACATCAGATAGAACCCGAACAAGACGGCGCAAGAAGAGTGTATGTGCAAAAAGAGAGCGAAACGGAAATGATTGCCATAGCTTATAAAATCCCCTCTTTTGACCATGAAGACCAAGTCGCCCTAAGCGCTATAAGCCAGCTTTTGAGCGCGGGGAAAAGCAGTAAATTGTATGAGATTTTAGTCAATCAAAAAAATCTTGTCAATCAAATATACGCTTACAATATGGACACAAAAGACCCGAATCTTTTTCTATTTTTGGCAGTGTGCAACCCCGAAGTTAAGGCCGAAACAGTAGAAAAAGAGATTTTATCTATCATCGAAGATTTGAAAAAAAACAGCGTCGGCGAAGAAGAGCTTAAAAAAGTCAAGATAAACACAAAAGCAGATTTTATATTTGGGCTTGAGAGTTCAAGCGGTATAGCAAATCTCTTCGGAACTTTTTTAGTAAGAGGCACACTTGAACCGCTTTTGAGTTACGAAGAGGCTATAAACGCCCTCAATACCAATATCATAAAAGAAACCGCAAACAGATATTTTACACAAAAACACTCCACAACCGTTATATTAAGAAAAGGAGAATGAAATGAGTGAATTCTTACAAGGTGCGATGACAGCGCTTATAACGCCATTTAAAAATGGAAAAATCGACGAACAGCAGTATGAGAAATTGATAAAACGACAGATACAAAACGGTATAGATGTCGTGGTGCCCGTCGGCACAACTGGAGAGAGCGCTACTTTAGACCATGAAGAGCATCGCCGCTGCATCGAGATAGCAGTCGCCGTCTGCAAAGGCACAAATGTCAAAGTCATGGCAGGAGCTGGAAGCAACGCTACTCATGAAGCCGTTGATTTGGCAAAATTTGCTCAATTTCAAGGAGCAGACGCTATCCTTTCGGTTACTCCCTACTACAACAAACCGACCCAAGAGGGACTTTATCAGCACTACAAAACTATAGCAAACTCCGTAAGCATACCCGTACTTTTATACAATGTCCCTGGCCGCACAGGCTGTGACATACAGACAAGTACGGTCATAAGACTCTTTAAAGATTGCCCGAATATCTTCGGCGTCAAAGAGGCTACAGGCTCGATAGACAGATGCGTTGACTTATTGGCACATGAACCAAAACTTCATCTTATAAGCGGCGAAGATGCGATAAATTATCCTATTTTATCAAACGGCGGCAAAGGCGTTATCTCCGTCACGGCAAACCTACTGCCCGATAAAATATCGGAGCTTACGCACAAAGCTTTGGATTCGGATTATTTGGGAGCAAAAGCTATAAACGACGAACTTTATGCTATCAATAAAGCGCTTTTTTGCGAAAGCAATCCCATACCGATAAAAGCGGCTATGTATATTGCGGGTCTCTTGGACACGCTTGAATACCGCCTGCCGCTCGTAGCGCCAAGCGAAGAACACTTTAATTTTATCAAACAAACTATGCAAAAATACACAATAAGGAGCTTTTAATGAGGGGGAAGACGTTAGTCATAAGCGGCGGCACAAGAGGTATAGGACAAGCTATAGTAAACGAATTTGCAGCGCAGGGCGTCAATGTGGCATTCACATACAATTCAAACGAAGAGTTAGCCAAAGCGCAGGTAGCAGAGCTTGAAGCCAAATACGGCATTAAAGCAAAAGCTTATCCTTTTAACATTTTGGAGCCTGAAAAATACAAAGATCTATTTTTGGAGATAGACAAAGATTTCGACAAAATAGACTTTTTTATCTCGAGCGCGATTATTTCAGGACGCGCAGTTGTGGGTGGATACACAAAATTTATGAAATTAAAACCGCGCGGTATCAACAATATTTTTACCGCAACCGTAAACGCATTTGTGGTAGGCGCGCAGGAAGCCGCCAAAAGAATGGAAAAAACGGGCGGAGGCAGCATTATATCCATCTCATCTACGGGCAATCTTGTATATATAGACAATTACGCAGGTCACGGCACATGTAAAGCTGCCGTTGAAGCGATGGTAAGATACGCCGCAACCGAACTTGGCGAAAAAAATATCAGAGTAAATGCCGTAAGCGGCGGACCTATAGACACAGACGCCCTGAAAGCTTTCGTAAATTACGAAGAGGTGCGCGATGAAACATCCAAACGCTCTCCGTTAGGACGCATGGGACAGCCTACGGATATGGCGGGCGCTTGTCTATTTTTGTGCTCAGACAAAGCTTCATGGGTAACGGGGCACACGTTTGTCATAGACGGAGGCACAACCTTTAAATGAATTTAAACCTTCCGAATATTCTCGCGGTCTTAAGGATTATAATCGCGCCCGTGCTGTTTTATCTGTTGATTATAGACAGGGATAGTCCGATATTTGAGGGTATTCACCACTCATGGATAGACTTTGCGGCGGCATTTTTGTTTGTAGTGGCGTCTGTTACGGATTTTTTTGACGGATACATAGCAAGAGCATGGAATCAAAAAACAGTCATAGGCAGCATACTTGACCCATTGGCAGACAAAATGCTAATACTCGCCTCATTTTTGGGGCTTTTACTGCTTTTCCGTGCAAATCCATGGGCTATTTATATTATATTGGTCAGAGAGTTTTTTATAACGGGATTGCGCGTTGCGGCGGCATCTGAAGGCAAAGAGGTAGCCGCTTCGATGGCAGGCAAAGTCAAAACGGTATTTCAGATGATAGCGATAGGATTTTTGATTATGGATTGGCGTCCTTTGGGAGACCTTGCTTT
>JAITEH010000040.1 GCA_031282125.1 Campylobacteraceae bacterium | reverse complement strand
GCTTCGGCGGTAAGCGCAGTGTGAATAATAGTCTTGATTTTTTTCATTGCGTGATTATATCGTTTTGATAAGAAAATTGCGTAAAAGTAACACGAATCAATATAGATTTAATGAAATTCGCGCTAAAATCAAAAATTAATTTATTCCAATACTAAGGAAGCAAGTATGGCGCATGAAGAGGGAAGAAGAAAATTCTTCGGCTTTGCGCTTGGCGGGTTCGCCGCTTTGGGAGGCGTTTTGTCTCTTGGAGCGATGAAAAAAAGCTGGGATCCGCTGCCAAGTGTAGAAGCTGCAGGGTTTTTAACCGTAGATCTTTCGCCGATAAAAGACGGTGAGAGCCGCACCATAGAGTGGCGCGGACTGCCTGTTTTTATCTTGAAAAAAACGGCGGAAATGAAGAAAAATGAGAATAGAGATGTTGTAGTGGACGACGCGAACTATACCGTGGTTATACAGCTCTGTACGCATCTTGGATGTATCCCTGAGTGGAAAGACTCCAAACAGCAGTTTCACTGCGCATGCCACGGCGGCGTATTTGACGCTGACGGACTTGTAGTAGTGGCTCCGCCTCCAAAACCTTTGAATATACCGCCTTTTAAGATAGACGGCACTACTTTGGTTCTTGGCGAAGAGGGAAATGAGTATAAACAACTCATAGCCAAATCATAAGGAGACGGACGATGGCACACATTAGAAAAGCGACTGGTTTTATAGATTGGCTTGACCAGCGATTGGCGATTAAGCCGTTACTCAAAGTGTTGATGACAGAGTACTGGATACCTAAAAATATCAACTTTCTTTGGGCTATGGGCGTTGTACTTTTGGTACTTTTTGCAGTACTTTTTATAAGCGGACTATTTTTATTGATGTATTACAAGCCCGATGTTAAGCTTGCATTCGACAGCGTGAATCTCACGATTATGCAAGAGGTGGCATACGGCTGGCTTTGGAGACATTTGCACGCGATTGCGGCGTCTTTGATATTCTTAATCATATATATTCATATGTTCGTGGCGATATATTACGGCTCGTATAAAGGCGGCAGAGAGATAATATGGCTTAGCGGTATGCTGCTGTTTGTCTGTTTTTCAGCCGAAGCGTTCAGCGGATATATGCTCCCATGGGGACAGATGAGTTATTGGGCGGCGAAAGTTATCACGGAGCTTTTTGCAAACGTTCCGTTTATAGGCGACGATTTGGTTGTGTGGATAAGAGGTAACTTTTACCCTGC
Source organism: Campylobacteraceae bacterium (assembly GCA_031282125.1). Taxonomy (GTDB): domain Bacteria; phylum Campylobacterota; class Campylobacteria; order Campylobacterales; family Campylobacteraceae; genus JAIRKW01. The sequence goes on along the minus strand of JAITEH010000040.1, from coordinate 8,015 downwards.
CGACGCTACGCTGACAAGATTTTTCATGCTTCATGTAGTGCTGCTTCCTATCGTCATTATAGCGATTATAGCTCTGCACTTCTACTCTTTGCGCATTCCTCATGTCAACAACCAAACTGCCGAAGAGTTTGACTTCAACGAAGAAGCCGACAAATACAAATACGGCAGCAAAAAAGAATCAAAAGTCATACCTTTCTGGCCTGCATTTTTGTCTAAAGACTTTTTTGTGATAAGTATATTTATGATTTTTGTATCGTACTTGGTTTGTTTCCATTTTGATTTTGCGATGGACCCTATCAACTTTGACCCTGCGGATAATCTCAAAACGCCGACACACATCTATCCTGAATGGTACTTTTTGTGGAGTTATGAAGTATTGAGAGGTTTTTACTTTGATATAGCTGGTATCCCTGCGATGTATATAGGTTTGATAGCGTTCGGATTTGCGCAGATAGCGTTTTTCTTGCTGCCGTTTTTAGACCGCGACCCGCAAGTCAAACCTGCGTCAAAAAGACCGCTCTTCAAAATATGGTTTTGGGTGCTTATCGTAGATTTGATACTTCTTACTATATACGGTAAACTACCGCCAGGCAACGATATATACAGTATTATCGTCTCAAATAATGCGGCGGGCTTTATCATTACCATACTGTTTATCGTACTCTTTATCGCGCTGCCGTTTATCACGATCATCGAGAGAAAAAAAGATGGAGGCGCAAAATGAAAGAGTTAAAGATTTTAATCGTGCTGATAGTTTTTACGCTCATCACATACATTGGTATAGAGCCTTTTGCTCACAGCCAGATGAGTCCTCATGTAGCGCCTGCCAATTTTAATTATGAGCAAGAAGACATCGACCTTGCAAAAGTTAGAATAGAAGAGGCGAAAGCCGCGCTTCAAAAAGCTGAAATTGCACTTGCCGCAAACGCAACTAATGAAAATCTCAAAAATGCCGTAGAGAGCGCGAAAAACGATGTCCAGATAAGAGAAAATGACTTGGAGGCTTATCAAGAGCTTTGGGCGCAGGCAGGCGAAATAGCCGCGCTTAAAGGCAATGCCGAGAGCGGCGCGGAGCTTTTTATGGCGTGTACTGCATGCCACGGCTTAAAATCTCAAGGATTTGAACCGCCGTTTGACGACGCTTCATCTTCCGAAGCTTACGGCGTAGTCGTACCTGACCTCAGCCTCGCGGGAGCCGTTTACGACAAAAAATTCTTAAGCGCGCTTATCATCAATCCTACGCAGGCATTGAAACTGTCCAAAAAATTCACTGATGAAAATCCGTTTCCGATGACGCAGTTTTTTGGTTTTGGCGAAGACTTAAATCAAGAAGTAGCAGATATCGTCGCATATCTACAGTCCGTAGCACCACAAAACATAAGCAGTAAAGAGGTTTTTGAAACAGCTTGTCTGCGCTGCCACGACGTAAGATATGACGCGCTTTACGCTACAACCGAAAAGAGCGCTTTAAAAGGTTACATGGGTTCAAATCCGCCCGATCTTTCTATAATGATTCGCGCGCGCGGAGCCGAATACCTTGAAAACTTCATCAACGACCCTCAAAAGAAGCTTGACGGTACGGCAATGCCGCGCGTCGGACTCACAGAAGAGTACACGCAAAAAACTGTCGGCTATCTTGAGCAAATCGGCGACAGCAAAAAAGGCGAAAGAACAACAATCGGCATTGGTATGATTGTATTCTTCGTATTTATGGCATTTTTTGCTTACATGTGGAAAAGAGAAGTCTGGAAAGAGCTTCACTAATCTCTTGAGGGAGTTTTGATAACTCCCTCTCAAAAGTTTTAAATTCATGTTGATTTTACTGCGCTTAATAATAACTCTTACTGCTCTTTTGACGCTGAAAGTGATACAAATACTAATCCTTCTGTATATATCAATAATCTTCACATCTATCTATCTGATATTCAGCGCTCTTTTCAACGCCAAGAAAAGAAGAAAGAGGGATATTTTATCGGCTTTCATCCTCACTTTTTTTCTTTTGATTGTTGCGTTAGGGCATATTGTTACAACTATTTTTTGATGACTAATCTATTAAAATTTTAAGCATAAATAAAGCATTTATTTTCATATCTATCGCAAAAAATATTTTACTGTTAATAATTTCATTTCTATCTATTATTACGATGCTGTAACTGTATTTATATTCTTACAAATATTATAATTTTAATCTTTTTTGACAAGATGTATATCTTGTGTTTTACTTAAATTATATAAATAAAGTCTCTAAATTTTATGTTTTTTAAATTAAAATGATACTATATTTCATGATTTAATTTGATGGAGCAAAAAATGGCATATTGGAGTTGGGATTCATCTTACGATATTGGTATAGAGGATATAGACAATCAACACAAAAAAATAGTCCAATATATCAATGAACTGCATGAAGCGTTTATATCAAAAGATAAAAACATTGTTAGAAACACGCTTTCGGATATAACCGACTATATCGTTTCGCATTTTTCTTTTGAGGAAGATTTGATGAGGGAGGCTGAATATCCGTATTTTATGCACCATAAAAATATTCATGAAACCTTTATATCAAATGTAGGCAAATACAAAATCGCTTTCAATGAAGGGCAAGATATAACGGGTCAGCTCATGGCTGAACTTCAGATTTGGCTCACACAGCATATAATGCATGACGACAAAGCTTATAAAGAGTGTGTGCAAAATCTACTCAAAAAGAAAAATAAAAAAACAGGCTTATTTGAGAAATTCTTCAAAAAATAGAATTCAGACCAATTTAGCTTCCAGCTCGCAGTAATCTCGAATGATTTTGACCGTAAGCCAAACAGATGGAATTATCAAAAGATATGTGATTATATTGAACGCCATGGAACTATCGGGATATATAGCCGCGTAATATCCGATATCCAAAATCCATCCGAGTATATAAATCGCCCACCATATATTAAGAGCAGTCAGCTTTTTAAAGCTTTTCTCTACTTCGGAGTCGTTCGTCAAAATAGCGATATTTTTATACATATCCTTAAGAAGCAGATACGGAAGATAGAAATTTACCACAGGTATTATCCAGCTCCAAACCGCCAATGATTTTTTATATTTGAGATTGGGCGTTTTTTCGTCAAGAATAGAGTATGCTTTGTAAAACCATATTATAAACACTACAACTGAGGCTAATAAAACGCATGCAAGTGCTAAAACAGCCAACGATATAAGCAGTACGAACAACATGTCAACGTCGGCTGCAATTGAATTTTCCATATACTCGCCCAAAGCAATCATTGCAGGAAATGTGATAAGCATGCTCCATATAAAGAATATAGCTATTTTTGCCTCTTTCTTACTTGATGAAATTCTACCGCTCATGATTTCCCCTTACTGTTTGCTATAAATCTTTTTTAGATTTTCCAGCGTGCATGCGGCGTTTAAGAGCAGCATATCGGCGATTACCAAAGACGCCATAGCGTTCGCGACTACGCTGCCTCGTATGGCAATGCATGGGTCGTGTCTGCCCTTGAGACTGAATTTCACGCTTTCATTCTGCTCGTTTTGCGTCTGCTGTTCTATAAATATAGATGGAGTCGGCTTGAAATGGATTTTCAAATCTATATCCATTCCCGTACTTATGCCGCCCAATATCCCGCCTGCATGATTTGACAAAAAACCCTTTTCGTCCATTTGGTCGTTATTTTGAGAGCCTCTTAGCTTTGAAGCGTTTACGCCCTCGCCTATCTCTACCGCTTTAACGCCGTTGATACCCATCAATGCGCCGCCAAGCGCAGCGTCAAGCTTGTCGTACAAAGGCTCTCCAAGTCCAAAGGGAGCGTTAGATATCTTCACAAATACGCATCCGCCCACAGAATCCCCAGCCTCCTTTGCCCTCAAAACAGCCTCTTTTTGCGCCTCTTCTTTTGTTTTGTCAAGCGCAAAGATTTCGCTTATGGGCGCGTATTCAAAATCCACATCCAAAGCCTCAACGCCGCCTATGGCGAATATTCCGCTTTTGACTTTTATGCCGAATTTCTCAAGCAGTTTTTTGGCGATTGCGCCTGCGGCGACTCTTGCCGCCGTCTCTCTTGCGCTGCTTCTGCCACCGCCTCTATAATCCCTGATGCCGTATTTTTTGAAATATGTAAAATCCGCATGAGCGGGGCGAAAGAGGGATTTTATATTTTCATAATCGTTTGATTTTTGATTTTCGTTAAATATCGCCAAAGCTATCGGCGCGCCCGTACTTACTCCATTAAATACGCCGCTTAAAATCTGCACTTTGTCGCTCTCTTTTCTTTGCGTGGCAAATTTTGTTGTTCCGGGCTTTCTTTTGTCTAATTCGTTTTGGATATAGCTTTCATCTATCTCAAGTCCTGCAGGAACGCCATCTACAACGCAGCCTATCGCTTGTCCGTGCGACTCTCCGAATGTCGTTACGCTAAATCTTGTGCCGAATCGATTCAATCCCTCTCCTTTTCCAATATCTTGAGCGCCGCTTCGGCGGCATGCTGTTCAGCCTCTTTTTTTGTGCTTCCGCATGCCTGCGCCAATCTCCTGCCTTTCAAAACCACAGCCAATTCAAACTCTTTTTTATGGTCTGGTCCTGTTGAACTGATAAGCGTATATTCGGGCGCAACACCGTAAAAAGCCTGCGTGAACTCTTGCAGAAGCGTTTTATAATCCTTAAAAAGCGTCTGCATGTCTATCTTCGGATACACTTTTTCCAAAAGTTTGGTTACTATCACTCTTACGTTTTCGATTCCGCCGTCAAGATAAACAGCGCCCATGAGAGCTTCGTAAGTATTTGACAGCAGCGAGATTTTATCTCTTCCGTTGTTATTCTCCTCAGCCGTTGAGATAAATACGTAGCTTCCGAGGTCTAACTCTAAAGCAATATTTTTGAAACTCTTTTCGTTTACGAGCGATGCGCGCAGTTTTGAAAGCTCGCCCTCGGATTTTTCTGGAAACTTCATATATAAGTATTCGCCGACTATTAAGTCCAAAACGGCATCCCCCAAAAACTCCAATCTCTCGTTGTTGTGCGGCGCACGGCAGCTTTTGTGCGTAAGAGCTTGAGTTATGAGTTCTCTATTACAAAACTTATAACCCAAACGCTCTTCAAGTTCTTTAGCAGGTTTTGTCATTTTACTCCTTTGTTTTTTCGTATTTTTTCAGCCTCATTTTTGGCTATTTTATCACATTTTTCATTCTCTTCGTGACCGTTATGCCCTTTAATCCATGTAGTTTTTATCTTGTGTTTTTTGGCCACGCACACGTACTCTCTCCACAAATCGGGATTTTTTATCTTATCAAAATCTTTTAGTATCCACTTCTCAAGCCACTGTGCTATACCTTTTGTGACATAGCTTGAGTCGCTTACTATCTCTATTTCACAGGGCTCTTTCAAAGCCTTTATCCCCTCAATCACAGCTTTAAGCTCCATGCGGTTGTTCGTCGTGTCCTCGTCTCCTCCGCTTATGATTTTTTCGCTGTTTTTGTAGCGCAAAATAGCGCAATACCCGCCAAAGCCCGGATTTCCCAAGCTTGAGCCGTCGCTAAAAAGTATAATGCTCTTCATTTTCTTTTTTGATGAGCAGAAGCGAAATATGCGGAGTTTTCAGCGTATAGCATGATGGGCATCGGTAAAAATGGACGGGAAAAACATTTTTGCAGCAAGTACATGCGTACTCGAATCCAACGGTTGCATTCGTATAATCTTGCTTTTTGAGCGCTGAGAGCACTTCGAGTTCAAACGGCGCGCCCTGCGGTACCGAAGAGCCCTCTTTTGCCGCCAATACGGCTTTAGCAAGCATTTGCGAAGAGTTCTTCAAAAACCGAATATCGCTCTGCCACAACAAGTCCAATATACTCTTAGCATCGACCAAATCCATATCGATATCAAGCCCCTCTTTTTTCGCAAACTCAAACAATATCCGCCCGATAAGCGGCTCTTTTTTTGTGAGCTGCAAAAGTGTCTCGTATCTGTTTTGATTTGTTTTTTGGCTGTCGTTCAAAACCTGCAAAGCTTTGACGAAATTTTTCTCACTCTCCACCTCAACGTCAAGCTCTTCCAAAGAGTCCATCACTTCAAGCGCTTTTGTATATTCTTTGAGCTGTTCGTAAATCACAGTCAAAAGTTTCAGCGCCTCTTTGTGTCTTGGAAAGAGTTTTAAAAGCTCCAAAAACACGTCTGCCGCGCGTCTCAAAAACCCTGCTTTAAAATAGACTTTGCCAAGCTGAAATAAAAAATACTGCTTCTCTTCTTTGTTTTTCACGCGTTTTAGCGCGATGAGATAGATGCCGATAGCTTTTTCATACTCGCCGCTTTTTGAGTAAGAGTATGCCAAAAGCCCCAGACTTTCGCTTGAGATGTTAAATTCTTCAAGGAGTTTTTTGTATTCGTCCGCATCCGCCATAACCTCAAAGCGCTTGATAAATTGGCTTATGCTGTGGCGTTCCTCTTTGCTTTTGAAAATTCCCCACCAATAATTCAAAAAAGCTATGATAAATACAATCGCAAAAAATATAATAACCCCAAAAATCGGGTCTCTATACTCTAAAAAAAGGGTATCCAAATGCTGCCTTTTTTGTAAACTGTCCTTGAATTATAGCAAAGACAAGCTAAGAGTGAGTATAATTTGCCTCATGATAGAACAAAGCTCAATCGAAACGCTCAAGCAGAGAATGGACATAGTGGACATTATCGGCAGTTATCTGGAACTGAAAAGAAGCGGCGCAAATTTTAAAGCCGTATGCCCTTTCCATAACGATACAACGCCGAGTCTGCATGTAAGCCCGTCAAAGCAGATATATCACTGTTTTGCATGCGGCGCGGGCGGAGACGCGATAAAATTCATCATGGAGTACGAGAAGCTAACTTACCCCGAAGCGATAGAAAAAGCCGCCTCTATATGCAATTTCACGCTTGTTTATACAAAAGACAACCGCGCTCAAAGACCCGACAAAAAGATACTGGAAGAGCTAAATCTCTTCTTCACGCAAAATCTTGACAAAACCCCCAGCGCATCCACATATCTTACCCAAAGAGGCATCGGGCAGTCTTCCATACAAAAATTTGAGATAGGCTACGCGCCCTCATCTTACGTAACTTTGAACTTTTTAAAACAGCGTTTTTTCACATCAAAAGAGGCGATAGAAGCAGGCGTCATCGGCATAAATGAAAACGGAAGCGAATACGCAAGATTTATCGAGCGCATCACATTTCCTATCTATTCACCAAACGGCAAAATAGCGGGATTTGGCGGACGAACCATCACAAATCACCCCTCAAAATATATCAATTCGCCGCAATCCAAAGTCTTCAACAAATCAAGACTTTTATACGGCTATCATTTGGCACGCGAATTTATAATGCGCAGCAAAAAAATCATCATCTGCGAAGGATATCTTGACGTTATCATGCTGCATCAGGCTGGATTTAACGAAGCAGTCGCTACTTTAGGAACTGCTCTTACGAATGAGCATCTGCCGCTCATTACAAAGCTTGACCCTAAAGTTATTCTTTCATACGACGGAGACCATGCGGGAATGGAAGCCGCGTTTAAAGCTGCAAAACTCCTCTCATCTCACAGCATAGAGGGCGGCGTAGTGATATTCGGCGACGATATGGATCCTGCCGACATGGTACAAAAAGGGATTATAGAGAAGTTAAACGCTATATACAACGCCCCAAAGGAATTCGTGGAGTTTTGTCTTGAATATATCTGCAAAAAATACGACCTCAAAAACGCTCATGAAAAACAAAAAGCCTTAGAAGAGGCGATGGCATATCTTCGCACGCTGCCAAATACCCTTGCGCAAAGTTATACTGGTCTGCTTTCGTCTTTGCTGAATATCAGGTCCAATTTCATCACTTTAGGAACAAAAAAACCCGTAAGAAATGCGGTAAACAGCGGTTTTGAAGATATGCTGGAACTCTCCATCATAAAAACGCTGCTTATGAAACCATCTTTAGTTAATATGACATTTGATATCATCAACGCTTCCATGTTCAAAATCCATGCGGAAGAGCTGGG
>JAITEH010000026.1 GCA_031282125.1 Campylobacteraceae bacterium | reverse complement strand
AATGTTTTGGCAATTATAATTGCTGTAATCGCATTTGGTATTTGCGATTGCTATGATATGTCGGGATATTTCTTTACGGGTGCGAGTATTACTTTGATTATAATCGGCATATGGTTTTTGTATAAAAATATCAAAGGTTACATAATATGTTTATATCGCACATAGGCAAATATTTATAGTTGCCTAAGTTTCAAAAGCCTTGCAGCTCTTAGAAATCTATTCAGTCCTACTTTTGCTTTGGCGTTTATATCGTAAGTGATGAGTTTTAGATACTCTTTGATATCTTTTTTCAAAATGCCTCGCTGCTGCTCGTAACTTTCCAAAATATATTGCGGTATAAAAATCTTCTGTTTTTTGAATCTGTCGGCTGTTTTTTTGAAAAAACTATAATGGCTGTTTACGCTAAGTCTTGCAAAGACAAACGGTACTTTTTCTTTTGCGTACCACGCCGCGCCCAAGTCTATATATGCGCTTGGATTTTCTATATAAAGCCTTAAGGCGTTGTCGCCTATCGTGACTTTTCCTTCCAACCCGAGCACTTTAGCCAAAACATTTGACGTTGCGGAGTGCGGGTCTTTCATGTAAGCGCCTTTTTTGATGATGACGCTTTTGACTGCTTTTTTTGCTACGATGCCCGAATTTATCGTGCGAAAACCTCTATATGCGCTTGCGATACTTGAGATATAAGCGGCGTCAATCTGCCGTCTTTTTAAACTTTTGTTGAGTTTCGCAGGGTAATTTTTTTTATAAGCTATCGACTGTTTAAAAGAGTTTGAAAGCGACGATTTTTTTAGAAATATATGAAATGGAAGCATATTTATGTAGTCTATTTTCCCAAATATCAAACTAAAATCCTCATGAATAAAATTAGGATATTATACATTTTGGGACTAAAAGTTTGATTATAAAAATAGCTGTATGCAGTCTCAACTATTCTAAATATTATTTATGGTAAAATCAGCCCCTACATTAAAAATTTAGGAGAATGAATGACAGCCATAGAAAATAAGGTTGTGTCGATATTTTATGAATTAAAAGACGTGGATGGAAATTTACTTGATTCAAATATGAGCAGCACGCCTCTCTCTTTTATCATGGGCAAAAATCAAATTATCCCGGGACTTGAACGCGAAATAATCAATCTAAAACAGGGCGACAGCTCAAATATAACAGTAATAGCGGCAGACGCTTACGGCGAATACAGCGACAAAGCCATTCAGACGCTTCCTGCCGAGCAGTTTGCTGGCATCCAACTCTCTAACGGCATGACGCTTTACGGTCAAGGCGAAGACGGCAACACTGTGCAGGCGATTGTTAAAGAGTTCAACGACCAAGAGGTTACTATCGATTTTAATCATCCTTTAGCGGGACAGGATTTATACTTTAAGATAGAAGTCGCAGAAGTGAGAGACGCAAGCGAAGATGAACTAAAAAGCGGTTATGTAGAAGGTTCACATCAGTGCTCATGCGGACTTGATGATGATTGCTGCGGCGGACATCATCATGAGGGCGACGATTGTTGTGGCAAACACTAATTTTATAGCAAATTCCAGAGCCTCGAAAGAGGCCGGAAGACTTGCAAATCTTTTAAAAAATCTCAACCTAAACGCTCTTATTATCGGTGAAAAAGGAGTTGGTAAATTAACTTTAGCATCAAATATAATAGACGCCAATGTCGTAGATGGTTCTGATTTGAATGCGGTTTTGAATGCGATTAGCTCAAATTCCGTGTTGATTATCCGCAATTTCCACAAAATCAATAACTATATTATCTTAAAAGAGGCTTTAGCGAAAGAGCCCACACGCATTATCGCAACCGCTTCAAAAAAAATCGACGAGAGCATAACAGATACATTTTTCGGACTGAAGATTTCCATACCCCCGCTTAGCGAGAGACCCGAAGATGTGTCTGATTTGGTGAAAAAATTTTTGCAGGAAGCCAAAGAGCTGTTCATGCAAGACGGCGACGATATAGGTATAAATTTGGCGGATATAGATATGGATTTGACTCAAAACGCCTACTCTTTGAGGCAGTCTGTGTATATGGCTTTTATCACGGCGCGATTTGACGAAAACGATATTTTGAATATTTTGGAAAAATTTCTAATAACAAGACTTGGCAACGGAGACGATTATAGAAAACTTCTGTATCTATTTGACGTGCCGATTTTAAGAGCTGGCGGACGCAAATTCGGCTCACAGCTTGCGATGTCCAAAAATTTCGGCTTAAATAGAAACACTCTGCGTAAGAAAATATCCGAACTGCGCCGTTTTTTTAAAAGCAGCGATTATAAACTTTAAAAATTTAGGATAAAAAATGTCAAAAGATATAGCATTTATATTTCCAGGTCAAGGCTCGCAGGTAGTCGGCATGGGAAAAGATTTCTACGAAAAAAGCCCTCTTGCAAGGGATATTTTCGACAAAGCTTCAAAAAGACTTGGCATAGATATGCAAGCTCTTTTGTTTAACGAAAATGAAAATCTAAACGAAACCCAGTTCGCACAGCCTGCGATATTGTTGGTAAGCGCAGTCGCTCTTAAACTTTTTGAAGAAAAAAGACAAATCACGCCAAAATTCGTACTCGGACACTCTCTTGGCGAGATAACTTCGCTCATCAGCATAGGCGCGCTTGATACATATGACGCATTGGAACTTGTAAGAGAGCGCGGGCTTTTGATGAAAAAAGCGTGCGAAGGTAAAAATGCGGGCATGATGGTGCTTGTGGGGCTTGATGATGAGAGCAGCGAAAAAATCTGCAAAGAGGCAAGAGACGAAGGTCGTAAAATCTGGGCGGCGAACTACAACAGCGACGGACAAATCGTCATAGCAGGACTCAAAGACGACCTCAATCTATACGCAGATAAATTTAAAAGCGCGGGCGCAAAAAGAGCTCTGCTTTTACCGATGTCAGTAGCAAGCCACTGCCCGCTTTTAGAATCTGCATGTGCCGCTCTTTGTGAGAAGCTGCAAGCTTTTATTAAAGACGATTTCAAAGCTCATGTTATCTCAAACGTAAACGCCAAGCCTTACAACAGCAAAAAAGATGCCGTGGATTTGCTCGAAAAACAGCTTGTATCACCCGTCTTATACAAACAATCCGTAAGCGGACAAAAAATAGACGCTTTCGTGGAATTCGGCGGTTCTGTATTGAAGGGCTTAAATAAAAGACTAAACGATGCGCCGACTTTTAGCATAACCGATATAGCGTCGCTTGATGAGACGCTGGAGCAGATAAAATGAAAATAGCTGTCATGGGGGCGATGGTAGAGGAGATAACTCCGCTTTTGGAGAGATTTAAAGAGTATGAGACGATAGAGTTCGCGAAAAACAGATTTTACACACTAAAATACAAAAATATCGATTTGACGATAGCTTACAGCAAAATCGGCAAAGTGAATGCGGCTCTTACGGCGTCTATCTTAATAAACAGATTCGGCGCGCAAAAACTGCTCTTTTCAGGCGTTGCGGGAGCAGTAGATGAGATGCTTCATATAGGAGACCTCATAGCCGCAGACTCTTTGGCGCAGCACGACCTTGATATAACGGTATTCGGACACCCTCACGGTTTTGTGCCAGAGAGCAAAGTGTTTATAAAAAGCGACGAAGAACTTTTGAAGATAGCTCATGAGACGGCAGATGAGCTTGGCTTGGTATTGAAAGACGGAGTTATCGCCACGGGCGACCAGTTTATAAGCGACAGTGCGAAAAAAGAGTGGATAAAAGACAAGTTTGACGCAAACGCTATAGAGATGGAAGGGGCGGGCGTAGCTTTTGTATGCGACGCGCTTAACGTTCCGTTTTTTATACTTCGCGCGATAAGCGATGCGGCGGATGCGAAAGCGGGTTTTGATTTTGACGAATTTTTGCAGAGCAGCTCGAAAATAAG
>JAITEH010000089.1 GCA_031282125.1 Campylobacteraceae bacterium | reverse complement strand
GCCTCCTGCTCATAATCCCGCGAGTATTTGGCGTTAATCACAGATGTTGCGAGCAGTGCCGCAAATCCAGAAAAATCTCCCACAAGATAACCCACAATCGCAGAAGATATGGAAGTTTTTATCAATGTTTTGAGCCCATGCAGATAGACAACATGAGCGCTTTCATGCGCCAAAACACCGATAATGCCTCTAAATCCGTCGTCTTTTTCAAGTTCCACTAAACCGTCAAGCAGGATAATATCTCCGCTTGGCAGCGCAAAAGCATTCGCACCCAAGATATCGGAATAGCGAAAGTGGAGCTTAAAAGCGGAATTTTTATTGATAACATTATCGAAGCGTTTTTGTATAAAATCCTGCTGTTTTTTATCCAGCTTTGACTCTGATAAGTAGTATTCGTCCAAAAGCTCAAGCGTTTGGTTGCTTATGCTCTCTACCGCGCTTTTTGGGATTTGCGGAGCCAATACATCTGATAGCATTGTACTGCCGTAAGTTAGACTAAATGCCGTAAACAGAGCCAAAATAACGAACGAGGCGAGAGCGTATTTTAGTTTTGACTCTATCTTCAAGATGAAGCTGCCGCCTTTGCTGTTTGGAAGAGAGAAAAAATCATCAGCGTTAAGCTCGCAGTACGAACCGTCCGCAAAACTTATAGTCTGCGGCGTGTTTTTCAGTTTGGCTCTTACTTCGATATCTTTAAATCCATACGACAAGTTAAGTTCAGGTATCTTCACACAGTCTTCATGAAGCTCTAAAATAACATTTTGCGGATTTGACGATCTGCCGTTAAAATAGTGCGCGTTAAAATTCATGCGTCAAAATCCTATATCAAAATCAAAAAAGTCAGCCGCTTCTTCGCCGATAGCGTTTCTGTTTTGCTCTGCTTGTCCGACAAATGCATTCAGGTCAAGACTCTCAAAGCCAGTATTTTCAAGCTTATATCTTATAGTTCTGATTTTTGCCCATGGATACAGCAAGCCAAGAGAGAACAGTATGGCAAAGAAATTGCCAAAATATATCCATCCAAGTTTAAGCGCATGCCATTCGTTCAGCATTCTATACTCTTTAATGGAAGTTTCGTTATAGACGGCTCTGCCTATCCATGCGTCAAACGCGCCTCTAAATGCGGGCGAGGCAAGCACCATGAGGACATAAAGTACTATTATAAATGAAACTATCGAATCCCCATGGCCTAAATCCAGACCCAAAAATCCCGCCGCTACCGCGCTAAGTAAGCCGATTACGAAAAAAATCAACATATTCAAAAGCATCATTTTTATATAGTAGATGAAGAAAAACTCTCCTGCCGCGCCGTTAAAAAAGAAGCTGCTGTCTCCGTAATGAGTGTTGTTGATGACAAGTTTTTTGAAGCAGCTATGAGTATATGGAAATATAATAAAAAAAGTTATTATGTTTAAGAAAGTGTGCAAAAGAAAAAAGCCGTAAAATTCGCCGACAGAGGCCGTATATCTGAAGCTAAGCCCATGAAATCTCGTGTATTTTGCCCTAAAAACAAGAGCTTGTCTGATAAGAAGCGGCAAAAGAAGTAAAAAAGCAACGAAAAGTATTCCTGCCGCCAGCCAAAACCCTAACTGCGACGCTACAAAATAGAATACGTAAAAGCTTACTACTATCAATCTTCCTATCAAAATCCTAAAAGGATTTGCGGTATATTCGAAAGAGTGATCGCCAAGATAGGTGTTGCCGTAGATGTAATGGTTGTTTCTTACTTTAGCCCATGGTCCGTAAATACCAAGCGTTACAATGGTAAGCATCACATTTACAAACCAAATTTTGAAATAATCCAAACTGTTACCCCTGAATTCAAATGGCATATTTTCCAATACTTGAACATTTTCCTGCTCTTGTGTCTGCATAGCTCGCCTTTTTAAAAAATTTTTTTAATTTTAGCATAAAATGTTAGCAAACAGAAACGTTTTTGGATGTTTGTTAGCTCTTTTTGAGCTTATTTTACGCTATTTTGCTATAATAACGCAAACAAACCAAAAAGGTTAGCGCATGAGAAAACTAACGGTAGCAGATGCCGCTTTGGAGCTTGGCATAACAAAAGAGGCGATTTACAATCGCATCAGGCGCGGCTCTTTGCAAAGCGTGCAGGAAAACGACGAGCGCTATATATTATTGGAAGACGGCGAACTTAAATCTTCTGAAAAACCGACGGTTAAAACGCCAAAAAAAAATGTAGTTCTCGACGAGAGATATATCAATCTTTTGATTTCTCAAATAGCCGAACTTAAAGCTGCAAATTCGGAACTGAACAAAGATAAAGAGAAGCTCATAAAAGAGAAAGAGCAGCTTTTGATTGAGCAGAGAGTGGCTTTGGAGACTATCTATAAAGAGCGCGACGAACAGCTAAAAGCGATACTAACGCTTGCCAATCGTTCGCTTTTGGCAAAACCCGTAAGCGATGTCGAAAAAGTGACGATAGACGCGAGTTTTGAAGAGAAGATGGAAAAGTGGCGCGCCAAAAAAGATAGCGGCGGCGATAAAAGTGCGGATGAGAGAGAGTTTTCTGATTGGAGAGAGCTAAAAAGCTACTTGAGGGCAAAAGGCTTTTCAAAAAAAGAGAAAAAGAAAATCATCACTTCCGTGAAAGAGGCGGCGGGACAGGATATCGACGTACAAGAGGACGAAGGAGTTTTGTACGTGAAAAAAGAAGAGATAGAAAAATTCATATAAAAATCCAAAGGAGAAATATTGAAATACATAAGGAAGATTTCCGACTATGCTATAGCCGGTGGTATAGGCGCCGTTGCCGTTTTTGGCATATTGGGATGCGAGAGCAATGAAAATAGCGTCCAAGAGCAACAGCAGCAAGGAGCTTTTGTCATCATCGAAGAGGCAGAAGACGGAAGTTATAAGATATTGGAAGAGTATCCAAGCAGCGTTACAAGAGTGGTTTTGAAAGATAAAAACGGAGTAGAGAGGATGCTTAGCGAAGATGAGATAAACGCTCTATTGAAAGCCGAATCCGACAAGATAGACGAGGGCACATCAACTTTGACCAATCCGCAGATTTCAAGCGGTACGCCGTCTTTAGGTTCGGTCATACTTTCAAGTGCGGCGGGAGCTATAATAGGAAGCTGGATAGGCAGTAAACTATTTGGAAATTCAAATTATCAACAGCAAAGACAGACCTCTTACAAATCGCCGCAGACATACTCAAGAAGCGTGGATAGTTTCAATAAAGCAAATCCTACAAACACCAAAAGCACCACTTCAAAAAGCGGCGGATTTTTCGGAGGCGGCAGTAAAAGCTCGAGCGGCGGCAGCTCTTACGGCGGTTAAATAATGGTAAATCTTGTAAAATTACAGCCTTTAACCAAAGAGTATTTGGAATCAATCGATTGCTACTGGCACACAGATTTGGACAATACGCCATATATCGCGGATGAGCTTGTAGAAGTCAGCCAAAATGAGGCTAATGCGTATTATGCTGCGGCAAACGAGCTGTATAATATGTATATCAGTGCCGCTCAATATGTTATCGATAACAATCTTTTCCATGAAGTCGGCATACCGTTCAATCTCGTAGAGGTCGTCAAAAACTCATGGGAAAACGACGTGCATTGGCATTTGTACGGAAGATTTGATTTGGCTGGCGGCATAGACGGCAAACCTATAAAATTGATAGAGTTTAACGCCGATACGCCTACATCGCTTTATGAGAGTTCCATCATACAGTGGGCTATGTTGAAAAAAAACGCTCTTGACGAAGCTTCGCAGTTTAACAATATACATGAAGCTTTAAAAGAGAATTTCCGCAGACTTGTCGTCTTGCATGGAGATACCGACGAATTTGGCAAATATTATGAGGGATGGAAGATACTTTTCAGCTCTGTAGCGGGAAGTTTGGAAGATGAGGTAACTACCAAATTTTTGCAAAGCGCGGCTAACGAAGCGGGATTTCATACCGATTTTGCTTACGTTGACGAGGTTAGCTTTGCGGAAGAAGAGGGGGTATTTAAGGGCGATGAAAATTTTGAATTTTGGTTTAAACTCATTCCATGGGAAGATATCGCCATCAAAGAGCCAAATCTTGCTTTGATACTGAAAGATATCGTACAAAACCAAAAAGCCATTATACTAAACCCCGCATATACGCTTTTGTTTCAAAGCAAAGCTATGATGAAGATTTTGTGGGATTTGTACCCAAATCATCCGCTGCTGCTTGAGACTTCGTTTGAGCCTTTGCGCGTAAAGCATGTAAAAAAACACAGTTTTGGCAGAGAGGGCGCTAATACGACTATTTTTGAAGCCGACGGAAGCGTTGCGGAAAAAACTGACGGCGAGTATGAGAACTTCGTACCGATTTATCAAGAGTATGTTGATTTTCCGAAAGACTCTTTGGGCAATTCATATCAAGCTGGAGTGTTTTTCGCATACGAGGGGTGCGGACTTGGTTTTAGGCGCGGGGGAGCGATACTGAATAATTACGCAAAATTCATAGGACATATCATAAACTAAAATGAAAATAGTACTACTGGACGCACAAACGCTTGGCAAAGATATAGATTTATCCGCTTTTTACAGGCTTGGCGAATTTAGCATTTATCAAACTACGCAAAATGACGAAAAGTTTGAGAGGGTCAAAGACGCTGATATTGTTATAACAAATAAAGTCATATTTGACCGCGAATTTTTGGAAAAACTGCCCAAATTAAAACTCATAGCGTTAACCGCTACGGGTATGAATAACGTGGATTTACAAGCGGCAAAAGAGTTTGGTGTGAGCGTAAAAAATGTCGCGGGCTACTCTACAAAATCAGTTGCGCAGCACACGGTTGCTTTGGCTTTGCATCTTGTGGGCAGACTTGGATTTTACGACAGATACGTTAAAAGCGGCAAGTGGCAAAAAAGCGAAATCTTCACAAATCTGGATAAACCTTTCGTCGAACTTTTCGGTAAAAGATGGGGGATTATCGGGCTTGGCGCCATAGGCAGGCAAACTGCCAAATTAGCGCGCGCTTTTGGCATGAAAGCAGCGTATTATTCGACTTCCGAAGTTCAAAGAGAGGAGAAATACCCAAGAGTATCTTTGGAAGAGCTTTTAACGACTTCGGATATAATATCCATCCATGCGCCCTTAAACGGCAAGACAAAAAACCTTATAGGCGCTCATGAACTTAGCCTCATGAAGCAAGACGCCGTTATCATCAATGCAGGGCGCGGCGGAATCGTCGATGAGAGGGCATTAAAAGATGCGATAGAAAATAGAAAAATATATGCCGCGCTGGATGTTTTGGAGACGGAGCCTATGCAAAAAGAGTCTCATTTGGCAGATTTAAAACAAAAAGACAGGTATATCATAACTCCTCATGTTGCATGGGGAAGCGTAGAGGCAAGAAGAAGATTGATGAAAGCAGTCTATAAAAATATAAAAATATTCATGAAAGAGGGTAGATAAATGGCAGTAAAAGAACATAGTTTTGATATAAGCGCAGAGTTAAATGTGCAGGAGTTTAAAAATGCGCTGGAGCAGGCTAAAAAAGAGATAGCTGGCAGATTTGATTTTAAAGGCGTAACGGCTGAGCTTGATTATAATGAAAAAGCAAAAACCCTTACCATTCTCGCCACAAGCGATACAAAAGCAGATGCGATATATGATTTGCTGCTTGGCAAAATCATAAAGCGTGGACTCTCTTCGGGCGTATTTAAAGAGAGTAAGAAAGAGGAAGCAAGCAAGGGAAATGTGCGTATAGTTTACAGTATCGTGGACACTATAAACAGTGAAGATGCAAAGCTGATAGTAAAAACTATCAAAGATGAAAACTTAAAAGTACAAGCTTCGATAAGAGGCGATGTGGTGAGGGTTGTGGGCAAATCCATAGACGATTTGCAAGCTTGCATCAAAGCGGTAAAGGCAAAAGAGTTATCTCTGCCGCTAAGCTTTACGAATTTGAAATAATTTTTGCCCAAAAGAGCAAATAACACATCAAAGTCCTAAATTTTATACAATCAAAATGTATTGCCCGATAGTATGATACCAAATCGTAGTTTTTAAGCGGTAAAAATAGGGTCGTTACTTTTTTCATAACAAATAGGGCAAGGTTTGTCTTTTTATCATTTGTACGTATATATTATTTTACAGTTGATTAACAGATGTAGAGTAGTATTATCAAATCTTTTTAAGGATGGAGATTTCGTGAAAAGCTTCGGTTTACTTTTTTTTATTATTGCTATTATGTTTTCAGGATGCGAAAAAAGCAGTGTCGCGGCAGTAACTAAACCCGTTGAGGTGGGCATAATCCAGCTAAAAGAGCAGTCCATTGCTTTAGAGCAGGAGCTTTCAGGCAGAGTCAAAGCGTCCGTGACGGCAGAAATCAGACCAGAAGTCAGCGGCATTATCAAAAGAGTAGTTTTTAAAGAGGGACAAAAAGTCAAAAAAGGCGATATCCTCTATGAGATTAACCCCGATGTTTACAAAAGCACATACGATGGCGCAAGCGCTTCACTTCAAAGCGCGAAAGCAAACTTAGAAGCGTTGAAAATCAAAAAAGCAAGATATGACGAACTTATAAGTTTTGATGCTATCTCAAAACAAGATCATGACGATATAACCGCCGCATACTTACAAGCAAAAGCGCTTGTCGGCGAAAAAGAGGCGGCTTTAAAAAAGGCTGAGATTGACCTGCAAAAGACAAAAATATCTGCGCCCATTTCAGGAATCATAGGCATTTCAAGCGTAACCGAAGGCGCTTTGGTGACGGCTTTGCAAAGCGGGTCTTTAACTACAATCCGTTCCATAAATACCGTACATGTAGATTTGTCCCAATCAAGCAACCAACTGCTTGCCCTAAGAAAACTTTTGAGCGAACAGCACATACGAAAAGGGAGCATGGAGGTAAAGCTGAAACTGCTTGACGATTCGTTTTATGAGCATAAAGGCGTTTTAAAACTGCAAGAGATTGCGGTCGATGAGGGCACTTCGACAGTAACTCTAAGAGCTGAATTTCCAAATCCCGATAATATTTTACTTCCCGGAATGTATGTAAGAGCTGTGATAGAAGAGGCTGTAACTACAAAAGCCTTTTTGGTGCCGCAAAGGGCGGTTTTGAGGGATTCGCGGGCAAATCCTATAATAACGGTCGTGACGGAAGATAACAGCACAATCACAAAAATCATTGAAACAAAAAAGGCTTTGGGCAATAAATGGCTTGTTACTGACGGCGTAAAGAGTACGGATAAGATTATCGTTGAAGGACTCAATAAAATCAACAGCCGAAGCAAAGTAACTTCTGTAGATGTTACCGACAAATATATCGGCGAGTAGATAGATGTTAGCGCGATTTTTTGTAAATAGACCGATTTTTGCATGGGTCATCTCGCTTGTTATCATGATAATGGGAGCTATTTCGGTATATACGCTCTCGGTTGAACAGTATCCAGACATCGCTCCGCCTCGTATCAATATCGTGTCTTCATACAACGGAGCTTCTGCCGAGGCGGTCGAAAACAGCGTAACGCAGATAATAGAACAGCAGTTAGTGGGACTTGACGGGCTTTTGTATTTCTCATCTTCAAGCAGCAGTTCTGGCTCTTCAAGGATATCCGTCTCATTTGAGCAGGGCGTAAATCCCGATATCGCGCAGGTTCAAGTACAAAATAAAGTCAATCAAGTGCTTTCGCGTCTGCCCGAAGAGGTGAGAAGACA
>JAITEH010000001.1 GCA_031282125.1 Campylobacteraceae bacterium | reverse complement strand
ATTGCCAAATTCCGTCGTTGCGAGATATGAAACGACGGAGAGAGTTGATTGCTTAATGACTTCTGCTCCATTACTACAAGCAAAGTGCAGCAGTTTAAAATCAAATCGTCTCAAGCAGCAAATTCAACTTACCTCTAAGTTTCACATACTCGTTTTTGCTTTTCAAAATGAGTTCGATTCTGTCTTTATTTATCTTCGCAAACTCTTCTGCCAATCTGTCGTAATTTTTGCCCACAAAACTTCTATTTGAGCGCATGAGGTTTTCAAGTTCGTATATATGAAAAGCCGTTCTTAAGCGTTCTTTTATCTCATCGAGTTTTGGTTCGTAAATACTGAATTTCGTCGGATTTTCTTCGTATAATTTTATAGAATTTTCTATCCTGCGCTCCAAAAACGCTACCACAACTTCGGTTGCGTTTTGATAATTAAACTTCACCAAAGAGCCTACGTGTTTAAACTCAGAGCTTATCTTGGCAAAACTGCCGCTTATCTCATCGCCGAAAGGTTTTAGGATATTTTCGTAGCTTTTCGAGGCAAACCTGCGTATATTTGCAAATTGTATATCGGAGTGCAAAGATTTGTTTTTGCGTATCAACTCGTAAGGCTTTTGCCATTCTAAGACTTTTGCTTCCAGATTTTTGAAAATCTGCGCATTTTGCAGATTGACTTCATCTTGAATCACTTCGAGTGATTTTAGGTATTGCTTGAACATTTTGCCTACCAAATCGTCGTCAAAAAAGAGTTTTTTATACACTTCGTCGGCGTTGATTTTGGGAGCTTCGTATTTGTGAGCGGTGAAAACTTCCTTGCCGCCGAAAAGCCCAGCTTTTGTCTTTGCGTATCTTACTCTTTGCGAAGCTATTTTTTTGGACAAAATCTCTGCGGCAATTTTTTCGATAATCTCTTCGATTTTTGCGAACGACTCATTCAAAGCCTTTGCAAAACGGCGCTTTAATTCGTCAAAAGTTTTCAGCGTATCCTTCATGTATTCATGCAAAATATTTTCAAGCTCTTCATGGATTGAGATTATCTTCTCTTCCTGCTCTATCAAAGTCTCAATCAAAAGCTTAATATCCTGCGTTATGGCGAACTCTTTTGCGCTTATGGCTATGGGCTGAATCTCCTCATAGATGAATGAAAACACCGCCTCGATATTTGACTCTTTCAGAAGCGTTTCGTTATGCGCGGCGTTTGCTTTGCTTAAAGCCTCGCTTTGTTTGCTGAACTCTTCCGCGATATCTTCCAGCGTCTGCTTTTTGATAGTATAATTATCGTCTATCATGCTTTTTTTGAGTTTTTTTATACTGTTTTCGAAGCTCTCTTCCAGCAGCGTCTCTTTTTTGTTTGACCTTGCCTCTACCGCCTGTTTTGCGGATATCGGAATGACTTTGCTGAAATATTTTTTGAAAGAGTGCTCTACGTATTTGCTTGTCTGTTCTATCTGTTCTTTTGAAAATTTATCCTTTTGATTTAAAACGCAGAGCGATTTATTTTGATAAGAGTGCATGAACTTTTCCAGCACTTCAGCTTCGCTCATTTTGCCAGCATTGTCGATGAGGCTAAGCCAAATGATGCCATCCACCTCTTTGAGTACCGCTTCGGTGGTCGTCGTATCAGAAAAGCTTTGGGAGTTTAACCCCGGCGTATCCACAAAAATGATATCTTTTAAAAGTTCCAAAGGCGCGTAAAGGGTTATGTAGTCTATATCGTCCGTTGCAGCGTTTCGCTGGTCTGTAAAATTGGCGATATTCTCTACTTGGAAAAACGCCTCTCTGCCGTCTTTGTAGCGCACCATGATGCTGAATTCATCGCCGTAACGGATATAATTTACCTTTGAAGTAACGGGAGTGATACCTGTAGGTAAGATATTTTTAGCCAAAAGCGCATTCAAAAATGTGGATTTTCCGCTCGAAAATTGCCCCGTAATGGCTACTTTCATGGGCTCTTTGGCTCGTATTTTGAGCTTTTTTACCGCTTCGTCAAGCTCCACGGAAGCGTACATGTAGGGTTTTGTGAGGGAAACTCCAACGTCGTTTACAAGTTTTGAAATACTTTCAAATTTCTCATTGTTTTTGTTCTCTAAATCTTTAAACTCTTTTATAAATTCTTCAAATAAATTCATTCCGCAATCTCCGACAACCTCTTTTGTATTTGCGTCAATACCGCAAGCTTTTCTTGTATATCTTTCTCTCTTTTTGCCGCTTTTTCTTTGTCAAAACTTAGCATCTCTATCTGCCTTTTTAGGCTGTCCGCCTCTTCTTGCATGACGCTTCTTGCTCTGTTTAAAGGCTCTTCGTTGCGTGAGCTAAAATCCTCTATGAGTTTGCCGTTTAAGACTTTTAGGATTTTTTCGACCTCTTTTTTAATGATGCCAAACTCATCGTCCAAGTGCGAATTTATCTCGCTGCCAAACTCTTCAAGATTGGATTTGGAGCATTTTTTTAAACTTGTCAAAACCCTCAAAACAAGCACTGAAAAATTCAGATTTATGCCGTTTGTTTGATTTTCAAAAAAGCCTTTTGCGTCGAATTTTGAAGTATTTACGTCTGTTTTGAAGTTTTCAAAAAACTCCGAGAGCCTCTCTTCGGCGCTCAAAATCTTTTTGCTGAAGCCAAATCTAAAATCCCGCACCAAATCTATCATGCCGTCTTTGAGGCCGCTTTGTATGATGTATGCTGTGCGCTCTTCGGAAGGTTTTTTCCTGTTTTTATTTAGCTCGTATTTTACGTCGTCATAAACTCTTGAAAATATTTTGTTGCGCAAAGAAGCGGCTCTTGCGTCGATTTCCATCAAAGCCGCATCGCCGAACTCTTTTAGTTCTTTCGTCAAATCTTTCACATAAGAGAGCAACTTTTCTATATTTGCCTCTTTTTGGGCATTTTTACTCTCTACGCTATTTAGCTCAGTTTGCAGCTCTTCGAATGATTTGCCAAGATTCTCACTCTCTTTGGCAAACGCTTTTACGCTCTCTTCTGCGATAAGATGCAAAGTTTTGGCATTTGAGCGAATGAGTAGATTTGCTTTTGGACTTTTGGAGCCAAAGAGCGCCTCATGCAGATAGTTCTCTACCTCAAAAATACCTGTTTGCTCTTCGCTGTATCCCAAAGCCAAAGCCTCTTTTGCCTCTCCTGTGCGGTGCATGAGGGCAAGCTTGCCCGCGACTGCTATAAAATTTAAATTTTCGGGTTTAAAAAAGGCGTTTTTGTTTAATTTCTCAAGCCGTTTTTTGATGCTGTTCGCGGTGTAAGAGATAACTTCACGAAGCTCGTCTTTTGTTATGGCGTCTATCCTTGTCACAATCACCAAAAGCTTCGAGACGCCCTGATACGCAAACGCATCGGCTATGAATTCCACGTCTTTTTCGCTTGCGCTTTGAGCGGCATTCATCAAATGTATCATCAAATCGCATGAGTTCAGATACTCTTTTGTTATCTCTTCTCTTTTTATGACGGGGTCGTCAAGGCCTGGAGTATCCACGATAGTAACGCCGTCTTTTAAAAACTCAAGGTCGGTATAGAGCTCGACGCTTTGGACGAGATTGCACTTCATGTCGGATTTTTCGGCGGAGGTGTAAAGACTGATATCTTTTATGTCTATGTCTATCTGCTTACCCTCTTTTGTGATAAATTCGCCGATTTTGTCTTTGAATTTCTCTTTTGTGTCCTTGACAAATTTGGATATTTGACTCATGTGCGCAGCGCTTTTTTCTATAGCGTCCCACTGCTCTTCATTCCAAAAATTGACTTTGGCTTTTGGCGTATCGGAGTATTTTAAAAGCGTTAAATTGGCAGTTTCAGGCACAACCGCCGTTCCTAAGATATTTGAACGCAAAAGCGCATTTAAAAGAGTCGATTTGCCAGCGTTCATGACGCCTGTGATACCTATCGAAAAACTGCGTTTTTGAAGCGAATCTTCAACGTTTTCAAGCTGTTTTTTGCCAGAGTCGCTCTCTAAAACACTGCTCAGTATTGGGAGCGTGTCAAACAAAATATCCAGTTTTTCTTGGAATGTTTTATCGCTTTGCGGGTATTCTATACTGCTATTTTCCTGCGCATTTTCGACTTTTTGGCTCACGGTAAAAATAGTTTTAATCTCTTCTAGCTTTTGAGAAGAGACGATATCCTCTTCCAAAAGCCTCTCGAGAGCTTTGAATAATTCATGTCTTAGTTCTTGCGAATCATGCTCTTTGAAAGCTTTCAAAACCTCCTCTTTTTCGCTTTGCAAATCGGAGCTGACGGTTTTTGACTCAAATAAAATCTCCAAAATTTTGGAAAATGCGCCAAGTTTTGAAAATGTATTTAGGTTTTTCTCGTTAACGCTCAAAACGACAGCGCAAAATTCTGCCAAATCTTTTACAGAAAGGTTTTTGTTGATGTTTGACATTATTGATCTTTATAAAATTTTTGAAAAAGTATATCAAAAATAATGTGAAATGGTTTTTAACGGCGCGCAATATCTGAATATTTTTATTTGTTGATATCATTTCGCAACATTATTAAAACGTGTTGTCGGCAGAGTTCAT
>JAITEH010000157.1 GCA_031282125.1 Campylobacteraceae bacterium | reverse complement strand
AGCGTCAAAATCTCTTCGCTGTCTTCAAGCTGGAAATTCAATATCTCGCAAACGCTCTCTATGTCTATCATGCCGTCAAATTCGTAAGTATTGTCGTCAATCTTTATAAAATCTTCGCTTTTCGTATCATGTTCGTCCGAAATATCGCCCATGACCTCTTCCAATATATCCTCCATCGTCAAAAGCCCAGCCGTTCCGCCAAACTCGTCTATGACAAGCGCGGTATGTATCTGCTCTTTGTTCATGCGCAACAATATATCGGGGATTGGCATATTTTCGGGAACAAAAATGATTTTTCTCGTTAGTTTGGACAAATCTTTAGTAGGATTCTCAGAAAAAACATTTTCCAGCAAATCTCTTAAATGTATCATTCCAAGAGGATTATCTTTGCCCTCGTCGCAGTACGGATATCTCGTGTGCTTCGTCTCTAAAACCGTTTTGATATTCTCTTCGTACGAATCCTCAGCGTAAAGGCAGACTATATCTTTTCTTGGAGTCATTACCTCTTTTGCCACAGTATCCGAAAAATCAACGGCATTTTTGATGATCTCACCCTCGACGGAGTCTATGAACCCAGCGTTCAAACTTTCATTTACTATTAGCTTCAACTCTTCGTCGGAGTGTCCCTGCTCATGCTCTTTTGAAGGACTTATGCCTATACGTCTTAGAAAAAATGATGCCAAAATATCAAAAAGCTTGATGAGCGGATAGAAAATTATCCAAAAAAGCTGTAAAGGTTTTGCAATGATCAAAGTGGCTTTTTCGGCTTTTGCTATGGCGATGGATTTTGGGACAAGTTCACCCATGACTACATGCACTAAAGTTATCAAAGTGAACGCTATGGCAAAACTTACCGTATGAACAAGCGCTAAATTTTCAGGAAAGAACTTCAATATCGGAACTTGCACAAGTCTTCCGACGGCGGGCTCTCCTATCCATCCAAGCGCCAAAGACGACAAAGTAACGCCAAGCTGCGTAGCGCTAAGATATGTGTCAAGAGAATTTGACATTTTAAAGGCGAGTTTTGCATTAGCATGCCCGTTTTTGACTAACTCTTCGAGCCTTGTGCGTCTGACTTTGACGATGGCAAACTCAGACAAAACAAAAAAACCATTCAAAAGAACAAGAAATATCGCTATAACCAACATAAAAACCGAATTAGGTTCGGGCAAAACAGATCCTTTATAAAAGTATTAGAAAAGTTGTATATTAGCATATTTTTGTACAGATTTTATTATAAAATAGTAAAAAAGCAGTGCAATAGGGCTTTTTTGAGTCATACGCCGCACTTTTTTCTATGTGCGGCGGTTGTTTTGATTATTCATCGGGATTTTTGAAATACTCTTTTGCCATTTTAAATACAACGGGGCTTAAAAGTACTAAAGCTATTAAGTTTGGTATAGCCATCAAAGCGTTAAACAAGTCCGACAGACTCCATACCAATTTAAGCTCTGCCAACGCTCCTATCGGTACAGCTAGAGTGAAGATGATTCTAAAAACGGGTGCGGCCTTATGTCCGAAAAGATATATGGCGCACCTCTCGCCGTAAACGCACCAGCCAAGAACCGTCGAAAAAGCAAACAGCGTCAAGCTTATCGTTACAAGCCATGAGCCGAAAGTGCCTTGCGTGATGGAGTTAAATGCCAGCGTTGTCAAAGTCGCCGCGTTATTATAATCGCCGTTTATCCACTCGCCGCTGACTAAAATAATGAGTGCTGATATGGAACAGATAATGATAGTATCCAAAAACGGATCTATCATGCCAAGAAGTCCCTGCTTGACGGGGTTTTTCACTATTGCGGCGGCATGAGCTATCGGCGCGCTTCCAAGTCCCGCTTCGTTTGAAAAAAGTCCGCGCGCTACGCCAAAACGTATCGCCATGGCTAAGGTTGAGCCTGCGAATCCGCCGACAGCCGCGTGTCCTGTGAATGCGCTTGAAAATATAAGACCAAAAGCGGCGGGAACTTTGTCGATATTCATGATAAGTACGATAATGCCGCATAATACGTAAAAAACCGCCATTATCGGCACAAATATGCCCGCTACATGACCTATGCGTTTTATGCCGCCTACCATTACCGCGCCGCCGAACATCAGAAGTATCGTCGCTACAATCGGAGGCGTCAATAAACCGTCTGAGAAATTGACTATATTGAGAGTGATGGAGTTGGTTTGCACCATATTTCCTATGCCAAAAGAGGCTATCATGCCAAAAACGGCGAAGATTACGGCAAGCCATCTCCAATTTTTGCCAAGACCGTTTTTGATGTAATACATAGGCCCGCCTACGAAACTGCCGTCAGGCGTTACTTCGCGGTATTTTACAGCCAAAACAGCTTCGCAAAATTTGGTCGCCATGCCAAAAAGAGCCGTCAGCCACATCCAAAATATAGCCCCCGGCCCTCCCATCATGATGGCGGTCGCTACGCCTACGATATTGCCCGTGCCGACAGTCGCCGCAAGAGACGTCATGAGCGCGCGAAACGGAGAGATTTCTCCTTTGTGTTCGGGGTCGTATTTGCGCCCTTTCCATGTAGTTATCAACGCGTGCGGGAGCTGTTTGAACGATATAAATCTTAAACCTATCGTTAAAAATATACCAACGCCAAGAAGTAATGGTATCAAAAGAAACGGCCCTGTGACAAAATTATAAACACTATCCAAATAAACGGTGATGGATTTCATCTTCTCCCTTTGAAAAAATATTAGCGTTATTGTAATACAAAACAGGCGCAAAGATATCAAAAAAATTACTTTTTTTAAAATAATTGTAAATTTGCGTAGCGATTTGGTAATAACTTTTGTGCAAAATTTCAACATGGGAATTTTTACAAAGAGAGATTTGACATGAAGAGCGCGTTTTTGGAGCTGATCGAACATCGGCAGTTTTTAATGCAAAATTGTTTAAGGAGAGTTAAGATGAAGAGTCATCAAGGACATCTGTTTATAGCGGCGGTTATTTTGTCGCTCATGTGCGCTGCTCTTAATGCGAGTACCATATATCCGATTGACAGGGCGCAAATGCTAAAAGAGGGAAGGTTTGATTTTAAAGTCGAGTTTGATAAGCGGCTCAAAAACGGCGATTTTAAGGTTCTT
>JAITEH010000155.1 GCA_031282125.1 Campylobacteraceae bacterium | reverse complement strand
GAGCCTTTTGACCATGGAAATATACCGCTGTACACCCATGCGCCGTCTTCATTGGTATATAAAACAATGCTTCTTATATATAAAATATCTACAATAAAAAATATCGCTCTTAATGCGGCAAGACCTATCGCTACCCATAGGATAATATTTAAAGTATTCGGCGCAAATTCTACCCACTCATGCACTTTGTGGGTTGTAAAGTAATAGATACCGTACAAAACGGCAAGCGTTATGCCAAATCTTATTAAAGCTCTTACATACTTCGTCCATGAAATCCTAAAAGCCTTGAAAATATCCTCTTTCGTATTTTCAACTTCCATGAATATCCTTTTTAACTCTCTTTAAACAGCTTTTTCGCCAATTGGTCGGCTTTCGAAGAGCTTGTATCCTTTTTCATAGTTTTGTAAATCCTATTGATATATTCCTCAAGCATCTGCTGACAATTTATCTCTTTGCCTTCGCCTATATCCTGTTTTGAGTATGTGCCGTCAACTTCGAGCTTCCAGCTTAATGCATTATCGCTAAGCTGTACCTGCAAAATCTCGAAAAGTTTCTTTTGGAGATTTTTGTCTTCTATCGGTGTCATGAGCTCCAATCTCCTCTCAAGATTGCGCGGCATCCAGTCTGCGCTTGAGATGAAAAGATTTGGGCTCGAATGCTTAAAATAAAAAACTCTCGCGTGTTCTAAGTATTTGCCTATGATTGATTTGACGGTGATATTTTCACTCACGTCTTTTACTCCCGGTCTAAGGCAGCAGATTCCGCGTATGATGAGCTCTATTTTCACGCCTTTGCTTGAAGCGTTGTAAAGAGCTTTTATCACATCAGAATCCACCAAAGCGTTCATTTTGGCTATGATATGCCCCTCGTTTTTTTTCTCCGCTTCGTTATTTATATTGGCAATTACGCGGTTTTTTATCTGCATGGGCGACATGGAGAGATTTTCAAGCTTTTTGTTTTTAGAAAAACCCGACAAAATATGGAAAAACGTTGTCGAATCCTGAGCGTAATTTTCACGCGAAGTAAAAAAGCTTACATCAGTATATATGCGGGCGGTAGAGGCATTGTAATTGCCAGTGCCAAAATGCATATAAAATTTCAATTTATCGTCCACTTGACGTATAACCTGCGTGATTTTCGCATGGACTTTGAAGCCCGTGATACCGTAAATCACATGAGCTCCCGCATTTTCCAAAGCTTTCGCCCAATGCAGATTGTTCTCTTCGTCAAATCTTGCCTTAAGTTCCACCATAGCCGTTACCTGTTTGCCGTCGCTTGCAGCATTTATAAGCGCTTGAACGATAGGCGAATTTTTCTCAACTCTATAAAGCGTCATGCGGATAGAGATAACTTTGGGGTCTTTTGAAGCTTCTTGGATAAACGACGTCACCGAATCAAAACTCTCATACGGATGAGCTATCAAGATATCACCTTTGTCTATCGTCGCAAATATAGACTCATTTGTATTTAAAGGCGGTAAAATCTTCGGCGTATACGGAGGAAGCGTCAGGTGCAAAAAATTTTTGTTGCCTACTATCTGCCACAATGCCCCAAGATTTAAAGGGATACTGTACTCATAAATATCTTTTTGGAAAATCTGCATATGTGAATTTAAAAATTCGATTATATCAGGGTCTGCGTCTTTTTTGATGCTAAGCCTTACAAACGCGCCTTTTCGGCGAAGCTTAAGTCCTTGCTCCATCATGAGCATAAAATCGTCCGCCTCTTCCTCTTCTATATTCATGTCGGCGTTTCTCGTGACTACAAAAGGCGCGGAAGCGATGAGAGTATATCCAGGGAAAATATCCTCAACATGCCATTTTACGATGGATTCAATCGGTATATAGACATTATCGCCAACTTTGTAAAATCTAGGCAGCACTCGCGGAATTCTCACCATGCCGTATTTTATCTTGCCGTTTTCGCTGTCTTGAAGTTTCACGGCAAGAGCGAAGCTTAAGTTGTTCAAATGAGGGAACGGATGCGTTGCATCGACCGCTATAGGAACGATAACTGGGAAAATATTTGAAAAGAAAAACTCGTCTGCTTTTATCTGCAATTCGCGGCTAAGAGCGCTGTATTTTGAGATGAAAAGATTCTCTTTGGCTAATGCTTGGATTATCTCGTTGTAGCTCTCTTCAAAAATGTCTTTTTCGCTTGTTACATACTCTCTTATGGCGCGCAGCTGGTCAAGCGTAGTCTGTCCGTCATTGCCCGTCGTTACGATACCTGCGGACAAAAGCTGTTTAAGTCCCGCTACTCTTATCATGTAAAACTCATCTAAGTTAGTAACATAAATAGCCAAAAATTTAAGCCTCTCCAACAGCGGAAGCTCTTTTTTGAACGATTCGCTCAAGACGCGCGTGTTAAAATGAAGCCACGCCATCTCTCTATTTAGATACATCTCAGGATTATTCAAATCGTCCATATTCTTCTCCCTAATAATTTTTTTAATATTTTTCATTATATCAAAATAGAGCAAAAAGATATCTATTTAAATAACAAACCTCATGGAAAACTATCTTTTTAATATTTTTTTGGTACAATCTTATCTATTTTATAAAATTGACAAAAAGATTAATAGATGGAAGCTATTTTAAGTGCGCTGAATGAATCACAGCTTGAAGCTGTGAAAAAAATAGACGACCCCGTTTTGATATTGGCGGGTGCTGGAAGCGGCAAAACCAAAACCATCACTTCGCGTCTTGCTTATCTCATAGGCGTTGTCGGCATAGACCCTGCCAATACGCTCACGCTGACTTTCACCAACAAAGCCGCAAATGAGATGAGAGAGAGGGCGTTGTCGATTTTGAAAAGCGCCAACTTAAAAGTCGTCTATCCGCCGCTTTTATGCACTTTTCACAAATTCGGACTGTTGTTTTTGAAATTCAACATCAACCGCTTAGGACGCAAAAACAACTTTATAGTCATAGACGGCGATGATAAAAAACGCATTTTAAAAAGTTTTGAGATAGAAATGCCCACTTCCATGGTATCAAATGAGATTTCATACTACAAAAACTCGTTTTTAACGCCCGAACTCGCCAAAGAACAGGCTGAAGGCAAACAATACGAAATCATCGCTTCGCTTTACGAACGCTACGAGACCTATCTGCTGCAAAATAACCTTGTGGATTTTGACGATTTACTAACTCTAACATATAAGATTTTAGACACCGATGAAGAGTTATGCGAAGCGACAAGCCGCCGCTATCAATATATCATGGTGGACGAATATCAAGACACAAACGATTTGCAGTACAGACTCCTAAGAAAGCTGTGTTATACGCACTCAAATATCTGCGTTGTCGGAGACGACGACCAAAGTATCTACGGCTGGCGCGGCGCAAATATCAAAAACATACTTGAATTTTCACAAATGTTTGACAATACGACCGTCATAAAACTCGAATACAACTACCGCTCTACAGATGAGATTTTGCGCGTAGCCAACGACCTCATTGAGCACAACCGCTCAAGGCTCGGCAAAGTGCTTAAAAGTACAAAAGGCAAAGGCAAAGAGGTGCAATTCATGGAATCTTCAGATGAAAATCAAGAAGCTTCCGCTGTGGCTTTGCGCGTCAAAAAACTCATAGACGGCGGCGTCAATCCAAGAGAGATAGCGATACTCTACCGTATCAACGCTCTTTCGCGCTCTTTGGAAGAGGGACTGAACCGCGTGCGCATACCGTTCAAAATGGTAGGTGGCGTGAAGTTCTACGAAAGAGCGGAGATAAAAGATTTGATAAGTTACTTAAGGATAATCATCAATCCCCATGACGACTTTTCGCTTTTGCGCATCATTAACCGCCCCAAAAGAGGGCTTGGCAAAGTTACGATAGACAAAATCGTCCATTTGGCAAACGACGCAAAACTCTCCATGTACGACTTCATGCGCAAAAATATGGAAATTATCAAAGAGATAACGTCTAAAAAATCTTATGAAAAATTGGTGGAATTTTTAGAAGGCATAGAAAATATCATGAGCATCAACAGCTCTTACGACTTAATCGAAGAGTTAGAGAGAGCTTTTGGCATAAGGCAGTACTACAAAGAACTTCCGGATTCTATAGACCGCATCTTAAATATAGACGAATTTTTCGGACTTTTTAGAGATTATATCAAGCAAAATCCCGAAGCTACGATAGATATGTTCCTGAACGAAATCG
Organism: Campylobacteraceae bacterium; assembly: GCA_031282125.1. Lineage (GTDB taxonomy): Bacteria > Campylobacterota > Campylobacteria > Campylobacterales > Campylobacteraceae > JAIRKW01. Next base: position 1,214 of record JAITEH010000155.1, on the reverse strand, counting down.
CCCTTCAAAGCGAACAAGACCAGATAGACGGCGAGAGCATCAATATCATGAGCGTTCATGCAAGCAAAGGCTTGGAGTTTGAACATCTTTTTGTTATCGGGCTTGAGGAGGGATTTTTCCCGCTTATCGGTGAATCAAACGATATAGAAGAGGAGCGAAGGCTGGGATACGTCGCCGTCACAAGAGCAAAGAAAGAGCTCACTTTGAGCTGTTCGGCGAGCCGTTTTTATAAAGGCAAAAGGACGGATTTGACAAAAAGCCGCTTTTTAAATGAAGCTGGTATTTGCGGCGGCGGATTGATAATCGAAAAAAGCTCTGAATTTAAAAAAGGCGATCTTGTAAAACATAAAATTTTTGGCATCGGCAGAGTCACAGAAGTTACAAAAATCAAAAAAGAGTCTAAGTTAAGTATAAATTTTGGCGGAAGCAAGCGCGATATTTTAAGCACGTTTGTGGAGAAAATTTGAGCGAAAATCTACTTTTTGCCGCCGATAAACCATGCGGCATCTCATGCAGTAAATTTCTCTCGCAGCTTAAGAAAAAATACAGCGTGAAAAAGGCTGGTTACTCTGGTACGCTTGATGTAAACGCAAGCGGCGTTTTGATAATAGCTTTCGGGCAATACACAAAACTCTTTCGATTTTTGAAAAAAACGCCCAAAAGTTATACGGCTGTGCTTTGGCTGGGAGCCCAAAGCGAATCCTTGGATGCCGAACTGATAAAGAGCGTGAAAGAGATAGAACCGTTTGATTTGAAGAAGATAGAGCAACATGCCGCCAAGCTCGTCGGACAAATCAAATACACACCGCCAAAATTCAGTGCAAAACGCATAGATGGCAAAAGAGCTTACGATTTGGCAAGAGCTGGCAAAGAGTTTGAGCTAAAAGAGATAACGACGGAAGTTTACAGCCTTAAGATAAAAAGCTACGAACATCCGTTTTTAACCTTTGAAGCTAGTGTCAGCGAGGGCGGATATATCCGCTCTTTAGGCGTGATGTTAGCCGAGTCTCTTGGCGTTGACGGATGTCTGAAATCACTGCAAAGAGACAATGAGGGAGAGTTCAGATATGAAGACGAAAAACCGCTTTATGCGCCTGATTTTTTAAATCTAAAAGAGAATTTTTACGAAGGCGACAAAGAGGATTTGCTGCTTGGCAGAGTTTTGCAAAAAGAGCAGTTTAAAACAAAAGAGTTGGGAGAGTATTTCATGATAA
>JAITEH010000096.1 GCA_031282125.1 Campylobacteraceae bacterium | reverse complement strand
CCTATTGTGAGATTTGGCACGAAATGCCCGTCCATGACGTCCACATGTACAAAATCGCATCCAGCCTCACAGACAGCTTTTATCTCTTCATTAAGTCTGCCAAAATCAGCTGATAAAATACTCGGAGCTATCAACATACTAAGCCTCTTGAAAAAAATAACGATTATTGTAGCAAAAATTAGCTTATATAGATAAGATGACGGCTATTTTAGTTATAATGGCCGACAAAAAAAGAGAGAAAAATGAGACGATTATTTGCCGAGTGGGAACAACAAAATTCGCTTATGTTTGCGCTGCCTCATGAGAAGACCGATTGGCTGCCTTATTTGGACGAAATACTTTTGTCGTATAAAAATTTTATCAAAGCGTCTTCTTTGCATGAACACTGCACCGTTTTGTGCGCCGATAAGAAAAAGGCTGCGAAATTACTGGACGGTATCAAGAATGTAACGCTTGTGGAACTGCCGACAAACGATACGTGGATAAGGGATTTTGGCGCGATTGACGTCGAAGAGGACGGCAAAATCATTTCGTATGATTTTACATTTAACGCATGGGGCGGGAAATTTGAAGCTGCGCTTGACAATGCGGTCAATGAAAAATTTTATGAAAACGCCCAAAACAGACTTATAAAAGTGCCGCTTGTGCTTGAGGGCGGAAGTATAGACAGCAATGGTCAAGGTACGCTTTTGACGACTTCAAAGTGTCTTTTGGAAGAGAATAGAAATCCGAATCTAAACAAAAACGAGATAGACGCAAAACTTAAAGAGCTGTTCGGGTTAAAACAGATAATCTGGCTTGAATACGGCTTTTTGAGAGGGGACGATACGGATTCTCATGTAGATATGCTCGCCCGTTTTATCAAAGAGGATACGATAGCTTATACTACATGCGAGGATGAAAAAGACGAGCATTTTGCAGAGCTTAAAAAAATGGAAGCGCAGTTAAAAAGCACAGGATTTAATCTGCTGCCTTTGCCGCTGCCAAAACCTCTGTTTTACAAAAATGAGCGTCTGCCTGCCTCTTATGCGAATTTTGTCTTTATAAACGGCGCGGTTTTACTGCCGACATATAATGATAAAAATGATTTGGTGGTAAAAGAGCTTTTAAGCCGCGCGCTGCCAAACCATGAAATCATCGGCGTAGATGCGGCTGTCTTTGTCAGGCAGTACGGAAGTTTGCATTGTGCGAGTATAAATAAGTTTTTGATATAAAATATTTTGGACTTAATGATTTTATCAATTATTTATGATATAATCACACCTTTGCTTGGTATCTCACCAGCTCGAAATTTATTTATAAGGATTTTACGATGGCAAGAAAATGCGCAATTACAGGCAAGGGACCGCTTGTAGGAAATAACGTCAGCCACGCCAATAACAGAACAAAAAGACGATTTTTGCCAAATCTTCGCACAATAAGAATCGTTCTTGAAGACGGCACTACAAGAAAAATCAGAGTAGCAGCGTCAACGCTCCGCACAATGAAAAAGAACGGCTGATTTTTAACCCCGCAGGGAGTGAATTATGAACTTTTTAAAGGACAAATCACCCCGAGGGTGGCGTAAAAGCGCCGCCAAAATCAAAATAGACAATCAAATCTACGAACAGTTAAAACCGCTTAGACTGCCTTTAATACTGCTTGTTGCTATCATGATGGTAGGTACTGTCGGCTACATTTTGATAGATAATTTTACGCTCATGGACGCCATATATCAAGCAGGTTCTACTTTTACGACTGTTGGATTCGGCGAAGTTGGTAAAATCTCCACAGCAGGACGCTTTTTTACTATCGGGCTGATTGTTTTGGGATTTGCCGTTTTCTCATTTTCTATCGGCGTTTTGATAGATATGATAAACAAAGGCGTTATTACAAAACTTATCAAGGAGCGCAGAATGCTTCAGAAAATCGCAAGACTTAAAAATCATTTTGTCATTTGCCACCACAACAATTTTACGATAGAGCTTGCAAAACAGTTTCGTCAAAATCACATCCCGTTTGTCGTAGTGGACAATTCGCCCGATTTTGAGCGCACAGCCAAACAAAATCAGTATCCATATTACATTGAAGGCGAACCTCACACAGAACTATCCATACTCAAATCCTCGCTTTCAAGCGCGAGAGGCGTTGTAACATTGAGCGAACATATAGCCGATAATATCACGCAAGTTGTTACGACAAGGCTTTACGAAAAAGAGCTTGGATTGAAAAAAGCCTTTCTTATCATGGCTCATGCAAATAACGACAGCGAAGCTGAAAAATTAAAAAAACTCGGAGCAGACTCTGTGGTTTCTCCTTCAAAACTTGTGGCACAGCGTTTAAGCGCGGTGAGTTTGCATCCCGATATGCAAAATATCATGGAAAACCTGCTCTCCAAAAAAGACCCTCCGGTCAATATCGAGGAGGTCGAAGTGCCTGAGTTTTCATGGATAGTATTTAAAAAACTAAAAGAGACGCACCTAAGGGAGATAACAAACGTAAGCGTTGTGGGCATCGTGGACCTCAACGGCAAATTTTTGCCGATGCCGCGCGGCGATACGATTGTCGGCACAAATACAAAACTTTTGATTGTCGGCACAAACGAGAGTATCGTAAACCTTAAAAGGCTTATCAGAAGAAAAACAAAACCCGAGGAGTTGAAGTATGTTTGATATATTGCCTTTAAAAGGCGGTCTTGATAATGTAAAAGGATTTTTCAGCGGCGGTGTTAGCGTAGGGCTAAAACCAAACGGCAAAAACGACGTAGCTTTCATAAGAAGCGATACGCTTTGCGATGTGGGCGCTGTTTTCACGTCAAATAAATTCCAAGCCGCTCCCATAAGGCACTTCAAAAGATACGGCGAAGTGTTCCAGACAAATTTTATTTTAATCAACTCCAAAAACGCCAACGCTATGACGGGCGAAAAAGGTGTGGAAGATATAGACGAACTTTTTTCGCTTCTTCCAAGCTCTTTAAACGCGAAAAATCCCATCATGAGTTCGACTGGCGTCATCGGCTACAGACTTAATATACAAAAAATAGCAAAATCTTTTGAACTTTTTGATTTTAACTCCAAAGACTCGAATGCGGCGGCAGAAGCTATCATGACTACCGATAGATTCAAAAAAGAGATAGCCTTAAAAGTCGATGTAGAGGGCAAAGGTTCGTTTCATGTAGCGGCTATCTGTAAGGGGGCTGGCATGATAAATCCCTCTCTTGCCACCATGCTTTGCTTCATAACGACCGACGCAAACGTTCCAAAAGAGTCGATAATAAAGCTTTTAAAAGATGCCGCAGAGGAGAGCTTTAACGCCATAAGCGTGGACGGCGACACCTCCACAAACGATACGGTTATGCTTTTATCGTCGGCAAAAAGCGGCGTTTGGGACGAGAGAGCTTTTAGCGAAGCTTTGAAATTTGTCACAAAACATTTGGCTTTGGAGATAGTAAGAGACGGCGAGGGAAGCAAAAAAGTCGTGGCTTTTGAAGTGAAAAATGCGGCGACTTTAGATGAGGCGAAAAAAGCCGCAAAAGCTTTGAGCAATTCGCTTTTGGTAAAGACAGCGATTTTCGGCGAAGACCCGAATTGGGGACGCATAGCCTCCACTATAGGCGCAAGCGGCATTACATGTAAAGAGGATAGTTTGGTCATCCATTATGACGATGTGCTTGTATATTCGCCGCAAAAAAAAGAGCTTGACAAAAAGAGCGAAGCGGCGGCAAACGCCGTTATGAAAAAAGAGAGTTTCAAAATCGTCTGCGATTTGGGTGTCGGCGCTGAGGGCTACACGGCATACGGATGCGATTTGGGACATGAGTATGTGAGCATAAATGCCGATTATCGTTCATAAGACTTTAATGGCAAAATTGTTAAAATAAAAAAATTTTTTATAAGGGAGAACGATATGTTGCATGAATACCGTGACATTATTACAAAGCTAAAACAAGAAGACGCGCATTTTGCCAAGATTTTTGAAAAACACAACGAATTAGACCAGAAAATCTTAGACGTTGAAGAGGGGCGCGAACATTTGGATCAT
>JAITEH010000082.1 GCA_031282125.1 Campylobacteraceae bacterium | reverse complement strand
TCTTTAAGATTTTGCATGTATGAAAAAGCCGCGTCACGCTTGAAGCGCTCCAAAATCGTCGCCGTGTCAATCTCTTCTATGGATTTGATAATCGGCTTGTATCTCATGAGCTCTTCTTTATTTAAGGCGTTGCGCGAGCTGACAACAATGGAGTAGTCGTTGACAAGATAACTTTCATACTCTTTGATAATTTTGTTTATAAACACGACAAATTGCAGGCTGCAAAGCAATACAAAGAGTGAAAAAACGACTGAAAAATGATCCCTAAATAATCTCATGCAAAAAGCCTTCGTCTATAAAAAAATGTTTGTAGTGAATGTTAATCGTCGATGGTATATGGTGCGTTACGACAACTACCGTTGTGTTTAAAAACTCTTTTGCGCTGCGCAGCAGATTCCAGATAACTTCGCTTGAGTAATCGTCAAGATTTCCCGTGGGCTCATCTGCCAAAATAAGTACGGGATTGTGCGCTAAAGCTCTTGCCATCGCGACTCTTTGTTGTTCGCCGCCGCTTAGCTCCAACGGATATTTGTTAGCTTTGTGTAAAAGTTTGACATGTTTTAAGAGTTTGTGCGCTTGATTGATACAGACGGATTTTGCAAAACCGTTCACTATCAACGGCAGCATTACATTTTTTTCAATTGTCCATTCGTTTATAAGTCTGTAATCTTGGAAAACAATACCGATGTGGCGTCTTAAAGTGTTTAATTTCACATTGGTGATATTTTTCATATCAAGTCCGCAAACGCTTAAATTGCCCGCACTTGGCGCTATCTCTCCGTAGATGGATTTTAAGATAGTGCTTTTACCGCTGCCGCTTTTGCCTACTATAAATACAAAATCTTTTTGTTCCACAATAGCTGTAGCGTCCACAATAACAGGCTTATCGCCATATCCCAAAGAAAGCGAATTCATCTCTATTAGACTACTCATTTAACCACTTTTTTATAATTTCGTGTGCTTTTTTGTTCGCTTTTACCGCGTATGCTCTATCGGGAAAATATGATATCTTATCATCTTCTATAATGATAAACAGATGCTCGGCTCTTTCGTAAGCTCCGAACGCAGTTTTTATCACAGCCCTATCATGAGCGGTATGTATCTCTTCAAAATGCACAAAAAAATCTTCGCCCCTAAAAAGTTTGGGCGTAAAATCTCGCATAATTTTATCAATATTATTTAAATAATCAAAGCTAAGCTTTGGCAGAGGGCTATTTTCAGTGTGTAATTGAGTATTTGTTAATACAATATCATAGATATTTTTTTCTAATTTCTTCCATCGGTCTTCATATTTGCTGCTGATTTCAAGGTCAAAGTTTTTGAAAATTCTCACATCGGCGCGCGGATTTTGCATGAAAACGTCAAGCGAATAGGCATAATATTCATCGCTGTCTGTTCTAAGTTCAAGCGTGCCGCCAGCTTTCAAAACCCTTAAAGCCTCATTTACAAAATATGGGCTTATAACTCTTCTGTGCGGTTTTTTGTCCCATGGCACGGGAAAATGAATAAAGATTTTGGAGATAGAGTTCGAGCGTAAAAACTCCATGAAAATTCTTGAGTCGTAATCAATCAAAACCACATTTTTAAGCCCCAGAATAGTACACTGTTTAGCGACCTGCTCAAGAGAGGGTTTGTGTATCTCGATGCCTATTATAAGTTTATCGGGGTTGTTTTTGGCTTGGTACAGAAGGTGTCTGCCGCTGCCAAATCCTATCTCCACAAGCAGCTCTTTATCAAATACGAAATTTTGTACGAAAAAATCTATCTCTTTAATAATCGGATTTTTCTCTTTCAGTCTGTTGGAAGCTGGAGTGATATTGCTCGAGATGATATCGCATGAGGCTTTTTTGGCATACTCTTCAAGCGCATTTTGCAAAAATATAACCTGCGAAGGACGCGAAATCTTTTCGCCTTTTACTATGACTTTAGGACTTTCGCCTTTTATCTGTATAAAAAACTTTTCTTCCTCACAGCGCGTGAAAATATAATTAGAATTCTTTGAGTTTACTTCCCACAAAAAATCGCACCTGCCGCTGCTAAATGGCAGCGGAGGTTTGGCAATAGTCTTAGTTATGAAGTTAGGCATAGACTATTTTAATTTACAGGACTGGCATTTGGTATAGTTATAACAGCCTTTGCCGAAGGCTTAGATACAAGCCCGTTAGCATCAACGGCATAAACGGTATAAGTATATTCGACGCCATGCATTACATCTTTATCTACAAAAGTGTTATGCATTACATTAGTATAAATAATCGTACCGTTTTTGCTTGAACGCTCTATGCGGTATCTTTCAGCTCTTGAAGAGGTGTCATTCCATCCGAGAAGTACGTTGGAAGTGTCGTGTCTTATGACGTTTATGCTTGGAGCCGACGGTATTGCAAGCGTAGCTCCCATCACAGATACAGCCTGTCTTGGAGACTCCAAACCGTCTTTATCTGTAACCGTCACAAAGTAGTATCTGGCCGTGCCGTCGTCTTTTACTACGTCTTCATAGCTTGTGGCTTTTGTTGTAATCAAAAGAGTGTAAAAGAGATTTGAGAAGTTGGCTCTGTAGATATTGTAATGAGCGATACCGTCATGCAACGATGGATTCCATGAGATGAATATTTTGCGCGGCAAATCGCGGCTGGCTTTGAGGTTATCCACGATAGGCGGAAGCGCTTTTGTCTGCGCATCTACTATTTGGCTTGGCGCGGATAAAATGCCGTCGTGAGTCTTGGCAAAAACTCTATATCTGTATGACTTGCTGCTGTCCAATCCGCTGTCTATGTATTCTGCGCTCAATCTGCCGTCCACAGTAGCCAAATACGACCATTTTGAAGATCCCAAATCATTTCTTTCGATAACATACGCAGATACTCTCTCCGACGGATGCGGACGCCAGATGATTTTTATACGTTTGGGAAGTCCTAACATCGCCTGTACATACGGAACAGGTTCGATGAGATTTTTCGTGGATACTTTGACCTGCTGGCTTGGGTTTGACTCTCGTTTATCTTTCGAGAATGTGCTGACTTTGTATATATATGTAGTGCCGGGCGTTAGTTTCGTGTCCGTAAAATGAGCGGTGTACTTGTCGCTTGTAGTCCCTACGCGGTCAAGTTTATTGTCGCTGGCATTACCTCTATATATGTGATATCCCTCGACGCCGTCATC
>JAITEH010000051.1 GCA_031282125.1 Campylobacteraceae bacterium | reverse complement strand
CGCTCTGTAGAGCTTGCTAAAAAACTAAATGTCAATCTCATAACAAGAAGTAGTTTCAACAATAACGAAGGAACTTTAATCACAAAGGAAGAGAATATCATGGAACAAGCAATTGTAAGCGGAATAGCGCTTGACAAAAATCAGGCAAGAATTACACTAAGAGGCGTTGTCGATAAGCCGGGTATCGCCGCGAGCATTTTCAAAAAATTGGCGGACAATAATATAAATGTTGATATGATTATCCAAAATGTAGGCGTGGACGGCACTACCAATCTTGGTTTTACCGTTCCGCAGAACGAACTTGAATTTGCCAAAAAAATCATGGAAGAGCTGCAATCCTCCGAAAAACTCGAGTACGATAACGATATCGTGAAAGTCTCTATCGTGGGCGTGGGCATGAAGTCTCACAGCGGCGTTGCGGCTTTGGCGTTCAGCACTTTGGCAAACGAAAATATAAATATAGAGATGATAAGCACAAGCGAGATAAAAATATCCATGGTTATTAAGGCAAAATATGCCGAACTTGCCGTAAGAGCGCTTCATAAAGCATATCGTTTAGACAAATAATATGCAGGAGAAGTTTCAGCAATGGACGCTTGAGGCGATAAGAAAAGAGGGCGCGGGGTTAAGCTGGCTGGAAGAAAAAAGGTTGGAGTGGACGCCTCTGCTGGCTTCCACTTTAAAAAAAATGCTTGACGGCTACACATTTATCATCATGAACGACAATGATTACGAGTGGTTCACGGAGTATATGCTGCTCTCCATCAACAAACCGACAAAAGACCGCCCGTTTGTCCCTTTTGTGAATATCAAAAGCATTTTCCCAAATATCGACCTTTTAAAAAGCAACGAGGATTTTGAGATTTTGGAAGATATGCTCTCTTTGATGTTTAAAGAGACTTACGCCTTTTTTTATGTCGGCAAAAGCAATGACGTCAAATATCGCATAGCTAAAAGAAAATATGATAGTTTTTTGTGGATAATAGGCGAACAGGTACAAAACAGCTTCTATCTGGATTCGACGGATGAGAGGCTGGATATAAAACTATTGGAGCTTTTCAAACTTTTGAACCGCAGTATCGACGCCGTATTGTCCGCCGAGGTTACACTTGAGGATTGATGAAAGTTATATCCTTGTATGCAGGGATTTGGATAAGATAAAATCATACATAGCGGAAAATTACCAAAAAACCAATCTCAAAATTTTCGCGCCCGATGATTTTTTGCTTGAAAACGCCAAAGAGGTGGTAAGAGAAGCGTATATTGCCGAGAATGAGCAAAAAATCATAGCTATGATTTCCAAAAGTTTTAATATCTACGCGCAAAATTCGCTTTTAAAAATTTTGGAAGAGCCGCCGCGCAATATATCGTTTGTACTTTGCGCTCCGTCTCGCATGATATTTTTGCCGACTGTGCGTTCAAGGCTTACGATAAAAATGCTTAAAGCCGACGTAGAGCCGCGCAAAAGCGGGCTTGATTTTAAAAAGATGGGTATAAATGAGATTTATTCATTTGTGAAACAGAAAAAATATATGGAAAAAGAGGAGTTAAAATCGCTGATACAAGGTATCATGAGCGAGATTTGCGAGCAGGACATTAAGCTTAATGCTCACGAACTTGGACTGTTTGAAAAAATGCTTCATTTGGCAGAGTTAAACTCTTCAAGTGCAAATCTTCTTTTGTGCGCTCTTTTAGCGATTTATAACAGGAAAAATAGATGAAAACAAAAATAATGGGTATTTTAAATATAAACTCCGACAGCTTTTTTGAAGGCAGCAGGATTGCTATACATGAAGCGGAGCAAAAAATCATACAGATGATACATGACGGCGCAGATATCATAGACATAGGCGCGCTATCTTCAAGGCCTGGCAGCGAAATGATAAGCGACGAGGAAGAGCTGAAAAGAGTGCGAAGCGTTCTGGATACGGTGAAAAAAAATAGATTTTACGAAAAAGTAGAGTTTAGCCTTGACAGTTATTCGCCGCTGACATTAGATTATGCGCTAAATTGCGGCTTTAAGATAATCAACGATATAACAGGTCTTGCAAGCGACGAAGTGTGTAAAATAGCGAAAAAACATAACGCCGCAGTTTGTATCATGCACATGAAGGGCGAGCCCAAAGATATGCAGGCAAATCCCGAATACGGCGATGTTGTCAAAGAGGTCGGCGGATTTTTCCAAGAGAGGATAGATAAGGCAAAAAGTTTTGGCATCAACGATATCATACTGGACGTTGGCATAGGTTTTGGCAAAAACTTAGAACACAATATCGCGCTCATCAAACATCACGGCGATTTTTTGCATTTTGGATATCCCCTGCTTATAGGTGCGAGCAGAAAATCGATGATAAATAGTATAACTCCATGCGAAGTCAAGGATAGACTCCCCGCAACTCTTATCATTCATACAGAAGCGGTCAGAAACGGCGCGTCGATAGTAAGATGCCACGACGTCAAAGAGCATGTGCAGGCAATAAGAGTATTTGAGGCGCTGCAATGATGAGTTACATAAAACTATTTTTTATAAATATTTTCGGTTATTACGAGTCATGGATGCTGTGGCTATCTGTTGTGTCGGTTATAATACTTGTCGCGATACTAATATATATCTTCAATAGAAGCGAAGAGCACAAGAAATTCAACTCCATCTCTTTATATAAAGTCATTTGGAAATGGCAATACAAAAAAAACAGGATAATCTCTCTTTGGTGCTACTGCCCCGAATGCGGAAGCGCTTTGCTGTGCGACGACGAGTATTGCAGATCTACCGTAGCATTGACCAGCAAAACTACATTTTTAATATGTAAAAACTGCGGCGATGTGGAAAAAAGCAGAATCGTCGGAGGAGATAGAAATTATCTTCTAAAAATAGTAAAATTCGAAATACAAAAACGTATCAAAAACAGCACATATAAAAACAGGTCGGAACAAGATGAATCATCAAGAGTATAAAAAAGCGCTTGCGGAGTTGAATTTATGGGCTCATGCATACTATGTTCTGGATGCTCCGATAGCTACCGACGAAGAGTACGACAGGCTGTATCATGCCGTTTTGGAATACGAAAAAGAAAACCCTTCTTTGATAGATGCGGCGTCTCCTACGCAAAGAGTCGGGGCGGAAGTTTTGGAATCTTTCACGAAAGCGGCGCACCTAAGCCGCATGTGGAGCATGGAAGACGTATTTAACGAGCAGGATTTGGACGAATGGATAACAAGAGTCTATAAAACAAAAAGAGATTTTACATTTTACTGCGAGCCAAAATTTGACGGCGCGAGCCTCAATCTTATATATGAAAACGGGCGCTTAAAACAAGCTGTCACAAGAGGCGACGGCGTTCAAGGCGAAGACGTTACGAACAATATCAAAACCGTCCGCTCTATCCCGCTTAGCATAGATTATCAGGACATTCTTGAAGTGCGCGGCGAAGTTTTGATAAAAAAGAGTGATTTTGACGATTTGAATCAAGAGCGCGAAGAAAACGGCGAACCGCTCTTTGCAAATCCCAGAAACGCGGCGGCAGGCAGTCTAAGACAGCTTGACCCCACCGTTACCGCTTCAAGAAAACTTATCTTTTATCCGTGGGGCATCGGACAAAACAGTCTTGAATTTAACAACCTAAGCCAAAAGATGGAGTTTATCTACGCGCTTGGATTTTTAAAACCGCCTTTGCGGCTTGTGTGTAAAAATGTCGCCGACGTGCATAATCTCTACAACACATTTATCCAAAAACGCGATGAAATCCCCATGATGATGGATGGAATGGTAGTCAAAGTCGATGAAGTTGCGCTTCAAGAAGAGCTTGGATACACCTCCAAATACCCGCGATGGATGGTCGCGTTCAAATTCCCTCCGTTAGAAAAAAGTACGCAGATACTCAGTATCTCTTTGCAGGTTGGGCGCACAGGCGTAGTAACTCCCGTGGCAAATCTGCAACCCATAGATATAGAGGGCGTCACAGTCGAGCGGGCGACACTGCATAATTTCGACGAAATAGACAGAAAAGATATAAGAGTCGGGGATTTTGTGACTATCATACGAAGCGGCGATGTGATACCAAAGATTATCCATGTACAAAAAACCAAACGAAACAACAGCGAACAGATACCAAAGCGTCCCGTAAATTGCCCCGTATGCGGCAGCGAGCTTTTGGACGAAGGCGCACTGATAAAATGCCAAAATCTAAAATGCGACGCAAGAGCGCAGGCTTCGCTTATATTTTTTGCTTCAAAGCAAGCGTTAAATATCGAGGGGCTCGGCAAAGAGATTATCAAAAGCCTTTATGGCGCTGGGCTTATCAGAAATATAGCGGATATCTTTTCGCTCCAAAAAGAGCAGCTTTTAAAGCTTGAAGGCTTTAGAGACAAAAAAGCGCAAAATATCTTAAAAGCCATCGCCGATACCAAAAAAAGCGAGCTTTGGCGGGTTATCAATGCGCTTTGTATAGAACATATCGGCGAAACCGCGAGTAAAAAACTGGCGCGCGCGTTTGGACTTGAATTTATGAATGCAACCGAAGAGGAATTGGTCGCTCTTGACGGATTTGGCGTGCAAATGGTCAAATCTTTCATGGAGTTTGCGCGCGTAAACAAAGAGCTGATAGATAAACTGCTGATTTTGATAGAACCGACGGCGGACAAACAAGAGATTGCGCCAAATCCGCTTAAGGGCAAAAACGTCGTTTTAACGGGCTCATTAAGCGTATCAAGAGACAGCGTAAAAGAGTTTTTGGAGAGTATGGGCGCGAAAGTAAGCTCTTCCGTTTCGTCTAAAACTGACTTTGTCGTTTACGGCGAAGACGCAGGCAGCAAATACGATAAAGCTTTGTCGCTTGGCGTTGATTTAAAAAATGAAGATGAATTCAGACAATTTTTACAAGAGTGTGGTTTAACAACAGATGTTTTCGCATGAATTAAGCAAAAATGAGATAAACGCGCTGGCTCTGGGCGAGTTTGAC
>JAITEH010000143.1 GCA_031282125.1 Campylobacteraceae bacterium | reverse complement strand
ATTTTGTCTGCCTTTTTTTGAATTAAAAACGGATATTGTATCACTATTTTGCATAAGAAAAATTTACGCTACAATTTCTTTTTTAAAAGGATATTTATGAGAGTGCTTTTGAGCGATTTCGTGCTTACGTGTAACGACGATTTTGAGATTATCCAAGATGGCGGCGTCTGTTTTGACGAAAAGATTATAGAAGTTGGAAGCGGCGAAGAGTTGGCGGCAAAATACAAAAATGCCAAGATTGAAAAACTTCCGAAAAATTCTATCTTGATGCCCGGACTCATCAACTCTCACGTACATCTTGAATTTTCCGCGAACACTGCAACGCTAAAATTCGGCGATTTTATGGTGTGGCTAAAAAGCGTCATAGCTTCACGTGAAAAATTGCAGGAAAAATGCACTGAAAAACTCATAGAAAACACTCTGCAAAATATGCTAAAAGAGGGAGTTACCGCCATAGGAGCTGTGAGCAGTTTCGGGCTTGACTTGAAGCCATGCGTCAAAACGCCTCTGCATGTAGTATATTTCGTGGAAGCCATCGGCTCAAATCCTGCGGCTCTTGATACGCTTTTTGATGATTTTAAGGGTAGATTTTACGAAGCAAAAGAGGCAAAAAACAGCTCGTTTACGCCGTCTATATCCGTCCATTCGCCTTACTCTACGCACGCTGTGCTGGCGCGGCATGTTTTGGATATCGCAAGGGACGAGAAAGTAATAGTAACGGCTCATTTTATGGAGTCACAGCATGAGCGAAGTTGGCTTGACAGTGCAAGCGGCGCGATGGGAGAGTTCATGAAAGGTTTCAACCCTCATGCGAAACCCTCGGCAACTGCAAAGGAATTTTTGGAGCTTTTTCATGGCGTTAAAACACTCTTTGTGCATGCCGTACAGGCTAACGATGAGGAGCTTGAGATAATCCAAAATAACGCTATTGCGCACTGCCCGCGTTCAAACAGGCTACTTGGAACAGGCGCGCTTGATATTAAAAGAGTGCAAAAAGCGGGCGTTGGCTTAACTTTGGGAACGGACGGACTTAGCTCAAACATAAGTTTAAATATGTGGCATGAGATGAGAGCCGCACTCTTCACGCATCAAACTTACGAGCTTAATGATTTGGCTGTTTTACTGCTAAAAGCCTCTACAAATGGGGGCGCAAAAGCGCTTGGCTTAAATAAAGGAAGATTAGAAAAGGGATTTGACGCCGATATCATAGCTTTGGGATTGCATGAAGTTCCTGCGAGTATTTCGGAACTTCCCTTGCATGTGGTATTGCAGACAAAAGCCGCACAGCGCATATTTATAAACGGTAAAGATTTTACCGATTGAACTATGACGACAAACGGCGCGCTGTTTTCACATCGTTTGTCGAAGTAAAACCTGTTTTAGCGAAACAAAACGCTTTAATCTTTCTTTTTCTTGGCGTTTTTGATGACTTCATCAATCCTTGTTTTAGCCGCTTCCCATGCATATAACCCAAGTTTTTTCGTATCGTCTGCGAACTGCTTGGCGCGCGGCGCGGCATCATTTGCAAAAGCGGTAACTCTATCTCCCGTCTCTTTTCTAAGCTCTTCAAATCTTTTGCCCGCTTTTTCTCTGAAATCTTTAAGCGTTTCGTCTCTAAACGTATCAATTCTCTCATTGAAAACTTCCGCGGCTTCTACGCTAAATCTTTTGAGTTTGGAGATATACGTACTCTGCTCGGCGATAATCTCGCTCAAAATCTTCGCCGAAATACCTATGCTGTTTATCTGAAGCTGTTTTAAAAGCGCGATGAGACTCTCTTCTATATCGATGACGCTAAGCCTGTTTTCTTCGGAATTTTTCAAAAATTCTTTGATTTCGTCGGGGGCGAATTTGAGATTGTTTTTGAACTTTTCGGCAGATTTTGCTATGCCTTCTCTAATGCCTCTTACCGCTCCTTTGAGTAAATAATGCGCATTAGCGTGGTCACTGTCGGCTATATCGCACGCAGCTTCCAAAATCGTAGATGAGATACCCAAAATACGCTGTTTTATGAATTTACCCTCATTGATAGCTTGATATGTGAAAGTTTTGCTTAGTTCGCTTATGGTATCTTCTACGTCTTTGCTTCTTTCAAGAGTCGTGATAAACGCCTCTTCTGCGGCTTCTTTGAGTATTCCAAGCATCTCTACATTCAGAAGTTTCGCCTCATTTAATCCGCATATTACCTGCTCTTTTTCGCCATCTTGCAATTTCGTCAAAGCCGTTTCAATCGTATCGTAAGTATCGATGATGAGCTGTTTTATCTCCGAACTTTGGGCGCGGATAGCTTTTTCGGTCTGCTCCCGCTCGTAAAACAGCTTGAAAAGATACTCTTTTTTATCGTAACTTGCCGCATTCAGCAGTCCGTCCACAACGCTTGAGATACTTTTGGCGTCTCTTAACTTCTCCTCTTTCAGCACGAGCGTTAAAAGTTCAAAAAGCTCTTTTACCGCGTCTTTTACTTCATGTTCGTTTAGATTTTTAAACTCTCTGCGTCCCAAATCAAAGCTGATATCCCTTATGATGGTAAGTATTTGCGGATTTTTCTTATTCTCTTTAAGAGTGTTTTTAAAAACAATTTTAATCGATTCCATGCCCTCTCCTCGCCTACAAAATAAATTTTACGTCTGTGTCTTTCTCTAATGCTCTAAATACCGCTTCTCTATCTTCGCCGCTTTGCACCGTAAGCTCAAGATTGTAGCTTATGTAAGCGCCTTTTTGGTTTGACGATTTTATAGCGTACTCTCTTTCGTTTAAAACTCTTTTTATGATAGCTTTTATGTCGCTTGCTGCGGCAACGATAACTTTATAACGCCAAATACACGGATAATCTATAACAAGTTCTTTTGAAGAAATATCGTCTTTCAAGCGGCAACCTCATCGTCTTTTTTTGTTTATTATAATATAATTTGCTTTCAAAAAAATAATACAAGGCGCGCATGTGTTTTCGGCTTTGCTGACTCTTTGGCTTAACGTTATCTCTTTGGGATTGAAGATTTTTCCTCTTTATATCAACATCTTATTTGGCTTCCTCGCAGGCAAAAAACTTGGAGTCGCAAGAGAGACGATAGCTCCTCTCATCGTGTATATATTGGCTCCTGTTGTCGTTTTTACCGCGACGCTTCAAGTGGATATCAACGCAGGCGTTGTTTTGGTGCCTTTAACGCTTTTTGGCGTAGCTGTTTTTATCTGTTTTGCGATGTTTTTTGCGGGCAAAAAGATTTGGGACGACAGGACAAAAAATCTCGCCGCATTTAGCTCTGGTACGGGAAATACGGGATATTTTGGCATACCTTTGGCGCTCATGCTGTTAGACCAAAATGAGGCAAATATCTATATTTTGTCTCTTGTAATTTCGTTTTTATACGAATACACCGTCGGTTTTTATATTATTTCGCGCGGAAGTTACACTTTTTGGCAGAGCATGATAAAAATCATAAAACTGCCCGTTATCTATGCGGCAATTGCAGGATTTATATGCAATCTCATGCAGATACAATTTACGCAGGAGTTTATGGATTTTTTATTGCAATTTCGCGGAGCGTACGCAATCCTTGGAATGATGATGATAGGCATGGGACTTGTCGGCATCAAAAATGTCACTATCAATAAAAAATTCATAGCCGTAACGTTTTTTGCAAAATTTATTTTGTGGCCTGCCGTGGTGCTGTTCATCGTATTTATAGACAGCCATTTCATGCATGTATTCGAGCAAAGCGCATACAGAGCAATGATAGTCTACTCCATCGTACCCATGGCGGCAAATACCGTTATAATGGCGACTTTGTTTAAGATTCGTCCTGAAGAGGCATCGTTCGCGATATTGCTAAGCACCGCTTTATCGTTTTTCACGATACCTCTCATGGTGATACTTTTTTTATAGCCTAATATCCGAGAGGCTCATTGACAAATATAATGACTATGCGCCCTATCGTATCCTGCGTGATGATGCCGTATTTTTTTGAGATATTCTCGCTTGTGTAGCTTGGCTTTTTGCCAAAAGAGGCGGCTTTTTCGTTGAGTCTTTCGGCATTTTTTACAGCCGCGACATTTTTAATCCTCCCAAAACCAGCCTCTATATCTTTGACGATTTTATTGCTGCCAACTATCAAAAGAAGCTTTTTTGAGCCGAATATCTGCGCGGCTACCCTGTTTCCTTCGCCGTCGCAATTTACAAGTTCGCCTCCAAGCGTCAATGCGTTTGTACTTGTAACAAAAATATCGGCTATCACGCCCTCTTTTCTGCGGCGCGTATTCTCATTTTTTGATATGCCGTCTTCATATTGGTTGAAAAGTTTAATCTCTTTGTTGTTCGTAAGATAGTCCAAAAGTCCTATTTGAGTAACGCTTACAGAGCCTCCAAGACCAACGCTGCTGCCTTTTGCGATGTATCTTTTGGCGATTTCAAGAGCCTCTTGTTTCGTTTCGGCGACAATGAACTCAAAGCCGTTTTTTTCGCAGTTTGATTTGACTGTACTAATATCCATTTTACCCTCCTTCGGTGAAATTACGAATTATACTGACTATATGGTTAATCCCGCTAAATGCCGCTCATGCAAATTCAAAATTTTACACAAAAATAGATATTTTTATTTTAGTTGAAGAAAAAATACCTTTAGGGTCTCATTATTATTCTATAATCAATTTTTAAATATAATGGGAGCTCATAAGGAGTTTTCAGTTGAACTTTTGGCAAAATATCTATACACATTTTGATCCTGTGGCATTTTATCTGGGTCCGTTTGCCGTACATTGGTACGGAATTATGTACGTAAGCGCATTGCTGGGAGCTATTTTTATCGCTAAATGGTTTGTCAAAAGAGACCGTATCCCCATGTCGCTTAGCGTCGTTGACAGTTACTTTTTGTGGGCTGAACTTGCCGTGATAGTTGGTGCTAGAGTCGGTTTTGTACTGATATACGACCCTAACACGAGTTACTATCTGACGCATCCGTGGGAGATTTTCAACCCTTTCCAAAACGGAGAGTTTGTGGGAATCCGCGGCATGAGTTATCACGGTTCGGTATTTGGGTTCTTGATAATAACTTTTATCTACTGCAAAAAGTATCGTTATTCGGCGTGGCAGTTCTTGGATTTGGTAGCTTTGAGCGTACCGCTTGCTTATGTGCTGGGACGCATCGGCAACTTTCTAAATCAAGAGCTTGTCGGACGTGTTACAGATGTGCCGTGGGGCATTTACGTAGATGGAGTTTTGAGGCATCCTTCACAGCTTTACGAAGCGTTTTTTGAAGGATTGATGGTATTTATAGTCGTCTTCATTTATAGGCGATATAAAAAATATGACGGAGAGCTTATCGTGGTTTACGGCATAACCTACTCCATTGGAAGGTTTATAGCCGAGTTTTGGAGACAGCCCGACACGCAGGTAGGATTTATCTACGGCGGATGGCTCACAACTGGACAGCTTCTGTCGTTTATTATTGTGTTGGTTGGTATTGTACTGTATGTTTATATCGTGAAAAGCAACAAGAAAAACGATACAAAACATAAAAATAATAATTTAAGAAAATTGAAAAAAAACATTTAATTTGCTCTAATTTATTAAGTAGTACAATTCTCAGGGTGTTAAAAAAAATCTATTTTGAAAGGACACAGAGTGACTAATGTTATCGAAGGATATTTAGGCAAAAGAGTTGACGGTAAAAAAAGTCGATTGCCCGCTAGGTTGGATTTTATCCAAAGCGCAACAGGACTTTTTTTGGGATTGTTTATGTGGGGACACATGTTCTTTGTTGCTACGGTATTGATTAGCGAAGAGGCTTTAAATACAGTTGCAGGAGCTTTTGAAGGCAGTTTTTTATTGAGCGAGAAACAGCCCTTGATAGTCTCTTTTATAGTTTTTGCGGTTTTTTGTATATTTGTTATACATGCCTGTTTGGGAATGAGAAAACTTCCTATTAATTTCAGACAGTATCAAATCTATAAAGCTCATGCAACCTACATGAAGCACTCCGATACGTCTTTATGGTTTTGGCAGGCAAAGACAGGATTTATCCTATTCTTTTTCGGTTCTGCACACTTAATCATAATGATGACAAATCCTACAATCACAGCAGAAATATCAGGCGGCAGAATGTACGGCAATTTTATGTGGCCGTTTTATCTGATTTTACTCTTTGCAGTTGAACTTCACGGAGGAATCGGACTATATCGTTTATGCGTAAAATGGGGCTGGTTTGAGGGCAAAGACGCCAAAGAAACAAGAAAAAAACTTTCAAAAGTCAAATGGGCTCTTACGGCATTTTTCTTGGCTTTAGGACTTGTAACGCTTTTGGCTTATGTAAAAATAGGTTACAAATATGCCTCTTCACATGAGCAGCATGTTGCAAGCGTGACACAAACAATAGACATAAATGCACAGAGCGCGGAGGATATAAAATGAATATAAAATATTGTGATGCATTAGTTATCGGCGGAGGATTAGCAGGACTTAGAGCTGCGGTAGCGGCTGCTGATAAAGGACTTAGCACTACGGTTTTGAGCTTGATTCCTGTCAAACGTTCACACTCTGCGGCAGCGCAGGGAGGCATGCAGGCAAGTCTTGGAAATTCAAAAATGAGCGAAGGCGATAATGAAGATTTGCACTTTGCCGATACGGTAAAAGGAAGTGACTGGGGCTGTGATCAGGAAGTGGCGAGAATGTTTGTTACAACTGCTCCGAAAGCCATTCGTCAGCTTGCCGCATGGGGCGTACCTTGGACAAGAATCACCAAAGGACAAAGAACTGCAGTTATCAATGCCGAAAGAACAACTATAGAAGAGAAAGATGAAGTTCACGGACTTATCCATTCGAGAGATTTCGGCGGTACTAAAAAATGGCGTACATGTTATACGGCTGATGCGACGGGACATACTATGCTTTTTGCAGTTGCAAACGAAGCTTTAAAACATAACGTAAATATCGAAGATAGAAGAGAAGCAATAGCTCTTATCCACGAAAACAACAGATGTTTCGGCGCTATCGTAAGAGATTTGGTAACAGGCGAAATCACTGCATACGTAGCGCGCGGCACATTGATAGCTACAGGCGGCTACGGCAGAATCTACAAACACACTACAAATGCCGTAAACTGCGAAGGTATAGGCGCTGCTATAGCTTTAGAGACAGGCAAAGCAAAACTTGGCAACATGGAAGCCGTACAATTTCACCCAACTCCGATAGTTCCCTCAGGCATTCTTTTAACAGAAGGCTGCAGAGGCGACGGCGGAATCTTGCGCGATGTTGACGGACACCGCTTTATGCCTGATTATGAACCTGAGAAAAAAGAGCTTGCAAGCCGCGACGTCGTAAGCCGCAGAATGTTAGAGCACATCAGAAACGGCAAAGGCGTCAAATCTCCTTACGGCGAGCACGTTTGGCTTGATATCTCCATCTTGGGACGCGAACATATAGAAAAGAACCTAAGAGACGTTCAAGAGATTTGTATGATATTTAACGGTATCGACCCTGCGGACGAAGGTCCTAAAGGCTGGGCGCCCGTTCTTCCTATGCAGCACTACTCCATGGGCGGTATCAGAACAAAACCAACAGGCGAATCTCCGACATTAAAAGGACTATTTAGTGCTGGCGAAGCTTCATGCTGGGATATGCACGGATTTAACAGACTTGGCGGAAATTCAGTAAGCGAAACTGTCGTTGCGGGTATGATTATAGGCGATTATTTTGCCGATTTTTGTAAAGCAAACGATGTCACAATCGATACAAAAACCGTAGAAGCTGCCGTAGAAAAAGAGGAAAAATACATTCAAGAGATTTTGTCAAGAAAAGGCGGAGTAAATATTTTCGAGATAAAAAACCGCATGAAAGAGGTTATGTGGGAACACGTAGCTATCTTTAGAAACGGCGAAGGCTTGAAAAAAGCTGTAGCAGAGCTTGAAGAGCTTTACAAAAAATCTCTCAAAGCTTCGATATCAACAAAAAATCTTGCTACAAATCCTGAGCTTGAAGAGGCTTACAGAGTCCCTAAAATGCTTAAACTTTCACTTTGTGTAGCTCTTGGCGCGCTTCAAAGAACAGAGAGCCGCGGCGCACACTATAGAGAAGATTATCTAAAAAGAGACGATGCTAACTGGCTAAAAAGAACGCTCACTTCATGGAAAGACGGCGATACGCTTCCAACTATCGAGTATGAAGATCTTGATATCATGAGAATGGAAATGCCGCCTGCATTTAGAGGATATGGCGTAAAAGGAAATATCATAGAAAATCCTTTGAGCGCAAAACGTCAGGAAGAGGTTGACGCTCTTAGAGAGAAATTGGAAAAAGAGGGTAAAAACCGTCATGAAATCCAAGATGCGTTAATGCCTTTTGAGCTTCAACCGCAATTCAAAGCTATAAATGAGAGAGTAGGAGATAAAAAATGAGTCGAACTATAACTATAAGAGCATTTAAATACAATCCTTTAAGCAAAGACTCAAAAGCGCAATTCGTAGAGTATAAGCTTGAAGAGACTTCTGGTATGACGCTTTTTATCGCGTTAAATCAGATAAGAGAAAAATTTGATGCGGATCTTAATTTTGACTTTGTCTGCCGTGCCGGAATTTGCGGCAGCTGCGGTATGATGGTAAACGGACGTCCGCGTCTTGCATGCAGAACTTTGACGAAAGATTTTTCTGACGGGATATTGGAGCTTATGCCTCTTCCTGCGTTTAAACTTATCAAAGACTTGTCTGTAGATACGGGCACATGGATGAACGGAATGAGCAAGCGCGTAGAGAGCTGGATACATTCCGACCACGTAACTGACATATCAAAACTCGAAGACAAAGTCGAGCCTGAAGTAGCGCAAGAGGTATTTGAGCTTGACAGATGTATAGAGTGCGGTATCTGTGTAGCGGCATGCGGAACTAAGTTGATGAGACCTGATTTCGTAGGAGCTGTGGGACTAAACAGAATAGCGCGTTTTTATATAGATTCACTTGACAAAAGAACAGATGAGGATTATTACGAATTAGTCGGAGACGACAATGGCGTTTTCGGCTGCATGAGTCTTCTTGCATGTGAAGACAACTGCCCAAAAAATCTTCCGCTTCAAAGCAGAATAGCTTACATGAGACGCAAATTGGTTTCAGTAAAGTAACTTCATGACCCTTCTCCTTTCGTGTAGTATTTATACGGAGGGAGAAGTACAAAATCAATGATATTATTTTTGATTTTTAATGCAGGCGTCAAACATTTCAGAATAAATTAAACTATTTGTATTTATCATATGCTTTGGAAAGTATCTATAAGTTATGGAGGATAACGTGTACAGTATGATTAAAAATGTCTTAATTGGTGTTTGTTTCGCGGCTGTGTCTGTCTTTGCACAAACTACATATAAAAACAGTATAGGAATGGAATTTGTGCTGGTTCAAGCGGGCAGTTTTACAATGGGGGCGGATAAGAATTTTGAAGACGCTTTTGACAACGAATTGCCAAAACATAAAGTTACCATTAGCAAACCCTTCTACATGGGTATTTACGAAGTAACTCAACAGCAATGGGTCGATATCATGGGAAGTAATCCCAGCCACTTCAAAGAGCGCAACAACCCCGTAGATTCTGTGTCATGGGACGATGCTCAAAAATTCATCAAAAAATTAAATGAAAAAGAGAAAACAGACAAATACCGTCTTCCTACAGAGGCAGAATGGGAGTATGCGGCAAGGGCAGGAAGCGTAAAAACATACGGTTTTAGCGATGATCCCAGCGAGTTTCAAAGTCACGGCTGGGTCAAACAAAATTCCAAAGCCAAAACAAATGCCGTAGGTCAAAAACAACCCAATCCATGGGGACTTTACGATATGTACGGAAATGTATTTGAGTGGGTTAACGATCTGTATGCTGACAACTACAATATAAATCAAGATGTGGTTGATCCTCAAGGGGCAACTTACGGCGTCAATCATGTGCTTAGAGGCGGAAGCTGGTTTATGCTGGCTAAAAATGCGCGTATTGCGCTTCGCACATTTTTCCCTTCCGATGACAGCAGACCTGACTTTGGTTTTAGAGTAGTTATGACAACAAAATAAAGGCGGTACAAAATGAAAAATGTTATATATAAATGTTTTATAGGGGTGGCGTTCGTATTTGCCCTAAGCGGCTGCACCAATCAAAATACGCAAGAGACGGTTTCCAAAATCACTACCACGCAGACCATCAAGGATAGAGGAATTATCCGTATAGGAGTCAAAGGCGATACTTATAAATTCGGCTACAAAGACCCAAATACGGGAATTATAGACGGTTTTGACGTTGATGTGGCAAAGGCGCTCGCAAAAAAGATTTTAGGCAATGAGAAAAAACTCCAAACCGTAGCCGTAACTACCGCTTCGCGCGAACCGATGTTAAATAACGACGAATTGGATTATGTTATAGCCACTTTCACCATCACGGAAGAGAGAAAAAAGATTCTCAACTTTTCAAACCCATATTTTATAGACAGCGGCATAGGCATGATGGTGAAGAAAGATTCGAACATTTTCTCCATAAAAGATTTGGATAATAAAAAAGTGGGCGTAGCCGCAAATACAAC